>JAFAQI010000369.1 GCA_019246495.1 Frankiales bacterium
CTGGTGCCGGTCGACGGGTCGGGCCGGGTCGACCCGGCGCAGTTCTCGGCGGCTTTGCGACCGGACACCGCGATCGCGTCACTGCAGTCGGCGAACCACGAGGTCGGCACGACGCAGCCGGTGGACGAAGTGGCGGCCGCCTGCGCGACCGCCGGAGTGCCGCTGCACGTCGACGCCGCGCAGTCGCTCGGCCGCACGGACCTGCCCGGTGGCTGGAGCCTGCTGTCGGCGAGCGCGCGGAAGTGCGGCGGCCCGACGGGCGTGGGGATCCTCGTCGTACGCCGGGGCACCCGCTGGCGAGCGCCCACGCCGGAGGACGACCACGAGAGCGGCCGGATGCCGGGGCCGGTCGCGCTGCCGCTGGTGGTGGCGGCGGCCGCGTCGCTTCGGGCGCGGGAGACCGAGCGGCGGGACGAAGCAGAGCGGCTCAGCGCGCTGGTCGAGCGCATCCGGACCGAGCTCCCCCGCCGCGTGCCCGACATCGAGGTGCTCGGCGACCCGGAACGTCGGCTGCCGCACATCGTCGCGTTCTCGTGCCTCTACGTCGCCGGTGAGGCGCTCGCCGGCGAGCTCGACCGCGCAGGGTTCGCTGTGTCGAGCGGTTCGTCGTGCTCGTCTTCGCTTACGCCGTCGCACGTGCTCGAGGCGATGGGCGCGCTCACCCATGGCAACGTGCGGGTCTCGCTGCCGCCCGAGGCCGAGCCGGCGGCAGTCGAGCGGTTCCTCGACGTGCTGCCGCCGATCGTCGAGCGGCTGCGGCGGCTGGCGGGAGCCGAGTCCCTGTGAGCGTCGACGAGGCAGCGGTCACCGTCGACGCGACCGGACTGCTGTGCCCGGTACCGGTGATCGAGCTCGCGCGACGCGTGGGCGACGTCGCGGTCGGCGAGACGATTGCGTTGCTGACCGACGACCCCGCGGCCGCTGCCGACGTACCTGCCTGGTGCCGGCTGCGCGCGCACACTTATCTCGGTGCGCACTCCGTCACGACGACGGTCACCGCCCACCTGGTGCGGCGAGAGCACTGAGGTGCTCCGCGATGTCCTGCGCGGCTTCTGAGCCGTAGGCGTCGGCGAGGCGATGGACGGCGTCACCGCCGAGCCGCCACTCCTGCGGGCCGACCGACTCGAGGCACAACGTCGCGACCAGGCTTCCCACCTGCGCGGCCCGCTCGAGCTCGAGGCCCCACGCGCGTCCGGCCAGGAAGCCGGCGCGGAACGCGTCCCCGCCCCCGGTCGGGTCTGCCACGTCACGGGCCGGCACGACCGGGATCTCGATCGGTGACTCGCCCGCGCGCTCGACGCGAGTGCCGTCCGCGCCGTGGGTCGTGACCCGTACGCCGACGCGCTCGAGCACCTCGTCGGCCGACCAGCCGGTCTTGCGTTCGGTCAGGGCCGACTCGTAGGCGTTGGTCAGCAGCAGCTCTGCACCGTCGACGAGGCCGCGTACCTGTTCGCCCTCGAGCGATGACAGCTGCTGCGAGGGGTCGGCGACGAACGCCTGCCCGCGGGCCCGGCAATCCTCGGTGTAGCGGACCATCGCGGCAGGGTCGTTGGGGCTGATGACGACGAGGTCGACGTCGCCCAACGAGCCGAGGTCGATCTCGCGCGCCTCGCTCATCGCGCCGGCGTAGAACGACGCGATCTGGTTGTTGTCCGCGTCGGTCGTGCAGACGAACCGCGCGGTATGCCGGCTGTCGGAGACGCGGACCGCCGACGTGTCGACACCGTGGTCGTCGAGCCAGCTGCGGTAGTCCGCGAAGTCGTTGCCGACCGCGCCGACCAGCAACGGTCGAAGGCCCAGGACGCCGAGCCCGAACGCGATGTTTGCCGCGACGCCGCCCCGGCGTACCTCGAGGTCCTCGACGAGGAACGAAACGGACAGATGCGCGAGCTGGTCGGGCAGCAGCTGCTCGGCGAAACGTCCGGGGAACGTCATGAGGTGGTCGGTGGCGATGGATCCGGTCACGGCGATGCGCACGGCGGCACGCTAGCGGAGGCCGGTTTGGTTACCGGCGGGTGTTACTGCTCGGTAAGCGTTGGCTACCCATGAGTAGGCCAATAGCGTCGATGCATGCCCACCGACACCGACACCCTCGCGGAGCTCATCGCTGACGCGCGACAGATGCCGGCGCCGATGCTGCCGCACCCGCGATCCGGCGAGCACCGCACGATCGACCTCACCGAGACCGAGGTCCACATCCCGGACGCGACGATCTCGCTCATCGACGGCTACGACAGCTACGGGTCCTGACGCGGTACGCCGGATCCCGCGAGGTCAGTGGAAGCTGTCGCCGCAGGCGCAGGACCCGGTGGCGTTGGGGTTGTCGATCGTGAAGCCCTGCTTCTCGATCGTGTCGACGAAGTCGATGACCGCGCCGCTCAAGTAAGGCCCGCTCATCCGGTCGACGACGACCTTGACGCCGCCGAAGTCGGTGAACTCGTCGCCCTCGAGCGTGCGCTCGTCGAAGAAGAGCTGGTAGCGCAGCCCTGAGCAACCGCCGGGCTGGACCGCCACGCGCAGCGCGAGGTCGTCGCGGCCCTCCTGGTCGAGCAGGTGCTTCACCTTGGCGCTCGCGGCGTCGGTGAGCACGACCGAGGTCGCCTCTGTCGCGGTCGCGGGCTCGGCGTTCGGGCTGGTGTCCTGAACGGTCATGGGTGAAGGTCTCCCCAGTCGATGGCAGGTCTCACGCAGAACAACCAATCCGGCTGCCTGTCGCTTCCCAGGGTACGCCGGGGGTCACCGCGACCAGGCTCGCGCCGCGGCGGCAGTGGCGAGCCGCACCCCGTCGGCACCTGCGGCCTGAGCCGCCTCGGCTGACTCGAGGAGGTCGGCGACGGCGTAGATGTCGTCGATGCCGCGGGCGGCGGCTTCGCGCCGGCCGAGATGCGCCTGCCCGGCCACGACGACGCACGGCAGTCCGTGCTCCTGGGCCGATCTGGCGACGCCGGACACGACCTTGCCCTGCAATGACTGCGCGTCGAAGGAGCCCTCGCCCGTGACGACGAGGTCGGCGTCGCGCAGTTGGTCGGCGAGGCCGACCGCGTCGGCCGCCAGCGCGAAACCGGAGACCCGCTCAGCGCCAAGCAGGAGCAGCGCAAACCCGAGCCCTCCCCCGGCGCCGGCGCCTGCCTCGTTCCGCGCACCGTCGCGGCCGAAGGCCGGCTCGGCCAGGTCGGCCCAGCGCCGCAGCGCGTCGTCGAGGTCGAGCACGGTCGCCCGGTCCGCGCCCTTCTGCGGGCCATAGACCGTACTCGCCCCGTTGGGCCCGAGAAGCGGGTTGTCGACGTCGGTCGCGACGAGCAGCCGCCGCGGCGGAGTCCAGCGCGGCGGCTCG
>JAFAQI010000377.1 GCA_019246495.1 Frankiales bacterium
GCGGCGTTCCGCGCTGATCGTGAGGACGTGGTTCTCGACGGTCAGGTTGATCTTGTCGGCGGGGACGCCGGGCAGGTCGACGTGGACGACGAGCTCCTCACCACGCCGGATGACGTCCATCGGCAGGCCGACACCGTCGGCGGTGCCAAACGTGCGCTGAGTGAGCCGGTCAAACTCGGCGAGGAAGGGGTCGAAGCGTTCGAGCAGCATGTGCCACCTCCTGTGGTGCTCCGCGGTCGTGACCCGCGGTCGTTCTGGCCTACGACCCGGATGATAGAAAACTTCTAACTAAATTTGCAAGTCTTCTCGTCGGGATTCTGGCTGGCCGAAATCGCCCGGTCGAGCGCCGACGACATCGCCTCGAGGTGGCGAAGCAGCTCTGGTTCCTCGATGTCCAGCTCGGCGCGGAATGCCGTGATCGCCTCCGCGAACCCGGCAAGAGCCTCGTCGAGCACGCGCCGGCCGCGCGCGGTGAGGGCGACGAGGACCGACCGGCCGTCGCCGGGGTTGGGAACGCGCCGAAGATGTCCGGCCTCGTGCATGCGGCGCAGCGTGTAGGAGAGCGAGGTCGCCGGCATGCCGAGGATCTCGGCCAGCCGGCTCGGCGTCGTCGGTCCTTCCACTCCGACCACGCTGTAGACCGCGAACGACCGGCCGGCCATGCGCGACATGTCCATGTGCTCGTCGAGCAGCTGGGCGGTCTGCTGGAACAACGCGTAGACGAGCAGCAGCGGGCCGCGATGCGTCAACGCCACGATCACGATTCTATCTCGGCCATTGTCGATACTACGAATTCGCACTAACTTGACGACGCCCTCGACGTACGGCGAAGGAGCGCGCATGCGGCGAAGCGTCGCGGCTGTTGTCGGCTGTCTCGCGCTGGTGCTTTGCGGGACCGCGTGCGGCGGTTCGTCCGCGCCGCGGCCGGCGAACCAGTCGCACAGCCCGGCACCGTTGCCGTCCTACATCGTGAAGTCGGTCAACGCCGGCACGAAGCCGTGCGCGGTCGAAGGCGGGCTCGGCTCGGTGTGGGTCAGCGACTACGGCGACAACCTCGAGCTGCGCTTCGATCCGACGACGCTGAAGGTGCTCGCGCGCATCAAGGTCGGCATCAGTCCGTGCGGCATTGCGGTCGGCGGCGGCTCGGTCTGGGTCGAGAACTTCGGCGACGGCACCGTGAGCCGTATCGATCCGAAGACGAACAAGGTCACCTCGATCCGCGTCGGCACGTCGCCGTACGACGTCACCTATCTCGCCGGCGCGGCGTGGGTGACCAACTACGGCGACAACACGGTGTCGCGGATCGACGCGCGGACCGGCAAGACGAAGACCATCAAGGTGGGCAACAGCCCCACCGGCGTCGGGCCGGGCGGCGGCGCCGTCTGGGTCACCAACGGCCTCGACGGGACGATCTCGCGGATCGACCCCGCATCGCTGAAGGTGACGACGACGCACGTCGGCTCCACGCCGTCATGGACCGCGTGGGGCGAAGGTCGCCTCTGGATCAGCGACGGCAGGTCGCTGGAGCGCATTGCCCTCCGCGGTCCGTCGGCCGGCCGCGTCGACAAACGGGTCGCGCTGCACTCCGGGTTGAACGACGGTGACGTCTCGGGTGGCACCGTCTGGGTGTCCGACTCGGCGGGCGGCCTGCACGCCGTCGACGCTGCGAGCGGCAAGGTGCTCGGCTCGTGGAAGCTGCACTTGACGAACCCGTTCGTCCTTGCGACGTACGCCGGGCACCTGTGGGTCGTCGACTTCCTGGGCACCCAGCTCGAGGAGCTCGACCCCGCAGCGCTCACCGGCGGCTGAGGACCTGGGTCCGGTAGTCTGGCTCCTCGGTTCGCGACGTCGGCGGGCCAGGCGCCCGTAGCTCAACGGATAGAGCATCTGACTACGGACTCTCTCGCCCGATCTCCTGTAGCCGCACGCTCATTCAGGCTGTCGCGAGGAACCGCTATGCCACCGATTATCTTGCTGTTCTCGGGCTAGGTGGCGAGACTGCTTGCGTCTCTGGGAGCGACGTCGAGGGTGGCGGGATCGACGTACACCATTAGCGCCACGACATGCCCGCAGGAGTCGCGGTCGTCGTACACGTCCGGTTCTGCGAGCCTGTAGCCGACCGTGTCCTGGGCCTGGACGCCCGCCTCTCGCGCCAGGTCGACGAACCGAAACAGCTCGGCCCAGGTGAGCTGCTCGTCGAGGTCGAGCGAGACGTTCAGGTTCCGTTGGGTCTTCGCGTTGTTTGCCATGGCGGCAGTGTCTCCCATCTTGGGCGGATCGGCAGGGCTCAATTCGAGGTTGTTGATGCCGGCGGCATCGCCCGCGAAGCGCGGCGAGTCTCCCGCAACCGCAACAGCCGTTTCACCAGCACCGGCTCAGTTCGGAGCGCGTCGGGCTTGTCAATGAGCGCGTTCAGTTGCTGGTAGTAAGCAGTGGCGGAGATCCCGAACAGGTCCCGGATCGCCTGCTCCTTCATGCCGGCATAACGCCACGGCGCCTTCTCGAAGGCCAACATCGCCTTCTCTCCATCGGTCAACGACTCGTTCATGAGCGGACGATACGAGCCGGCGCCGACGGTTACGCGATCTCCCGAGAGTCGTCGTGCAGGCGGTCGTCAATGAAGGCCTTCTCGTCGGCCGTCAGGCTGAGGATCCGCACCCGCGCGAAGTGTTCG
>JAFAQI010000172.1 GCA_019246495.1 Frankiales bacterium
GCAAGGGGCTGTTGGAATCCGCCGGCCTGCCGGGCAAGCTCGCCGACTGCCAGTCGACGAATCCCGAAGAGTGCGAGATCTACGTCGTCGAGGGTGACAGCGCCGGTGGTTCGGCCAAGGGGGGCCGCAACCCGATGAACCAGGCGATCCTTCCGATCCGCGGAAAGATCATCAATGTCGAGAAGGCGCGGATCGACCGGGTGCTGCAGAACACCGAGGTGCAGGCGCTCATCACTGCACTCGGCACCGGGATCCACGACGACTTCGACATCGCGAAGCTGCGCTACCACAAGATCGTGCTGATGGCCGACGCCGACGTCGACGGCCAGCACATCCGGACGCTGTTGCTGACGTTGCTCTTCCGCTTCATGAAGCCGCTGATCGAGGCCGGGCACGTCTACCTCGCGCAGCCGCCGCTCTACAAGCTGAAGTGGAACAAGCCGCATCCTCCGGACTACGCCTACTCCGACCGGGAGCGCGACGGTCTCATTCAGGCCGGGACCGAAGCCGGCAAGAAGCTGCCCAAGGACGAGGGCATCCAGCGCTACAAGGGTCTCGGCGAGATGAACGCCGAAGAGCTGTGGGAGACCACGATGAATCCCGCGACGCGCGTGCTGCTCCAGGTCACTCTCGACGATGCGGCGACCGCCGACGAGTTGTTCAGCGTCCTCATGGGTGAGGACGTCGAGGCCCGCCGCTCGTTCATCACCCGCAATGCCAAGGACGTCCGCTTCCTCGACATCTGAGTCGGCGCCCCCGTCGTACGCCGACTGATCCGAAAGGTAAGTCTTGACCGAGGTCACCACGCCACCACCAGGCGATCGTGTCGAGCCTGTCGGGCTCGAAGTGGAGATGCAGCGCAGCTTCCTCGACTACGCGATGTCCGTCATCGTGTCCCGCGCGCTGCCGGACGTTCGCGACGGCTTGAAGCCGGTGCACCGCCGGGTGCTCTACGCGATGTTCGACGGTGGATATCGGCCGGACCGCGGCTACTCGAAGTGCAGCCGGGTTGTCGGCGACGTGATGGGTCAGTACCACCCGCACGGTGACTCCGCCATCTACGACACCTTGGTGCGGCTCGCGCAGCCGTGGGCAATGCGGCTTCCGCTCGTCGACGGTCAGGGCAACTTCGGCTCGCCCGGCAATGACCCGCCGGCTGCGATGCGTTACACCGAGTGCCGGTTGACGCCGGTCGCGATGGAGATGCTTCGCGACATCGACCAGGACACCGTCGACTTCCAGCCCAACTACGACCAGCGCGGCCAGGAGCCCCTCGTCCTGCCCAGCCGGTTCCCCAACCTGCTCGTCAACGGCGCGGCCGGCATCGCAGTCGGCATGGCCACAAACATCCCGCCGCACAACCTGCAAGAGGTTGCCGCCGCGGTCCAGTGGTTCCTCGAGCACCCTGAGGCTTCCGACGACGAGCTGCTCGAGGCGTGCGTCGAACGCATCAAGGGTCCGGACTTCCCGACCGGTGCGTTGATCGTCGGTCGGGACGGCATCGACCAGGCGTTGCGGACCGGACGCGGTTCCGTTCGCATGCGTGCGGTCATCGAGGTGGAAGAAGACTCGCGCGGCCGTCAGCAGCTCGTCGTGACCGAGCTGCCCTACCAGGTGAACCCGGACGCACTCGCGGAGAAGATCGCGGATCTCGTGCGCGACGGCCGGGTCGGCGGCATCGCTGACGTCAAGGACGAGTCGAGCGCGCGCACCGGCCAACGTCTCGTCATCGTGCTCAAGCGCGACGCCGTTGCGAAGGTCGTGCTCAACAACCTCTACAAGCACACGCAGTTGCAGGACACGTTCGGCGTCAACATGCTCGCGCTCGTCGACGGCGTACCGCGCACGCTGGACGTCGGCCAGATGGTGCGGCACTACGTCGCGCACCAGGTCGAGGTCATCATCCGGCGCACGCGCTATCGCCTGCGCAAGGCCGAAGAGCGCGCGCACATCTTGCGCGGCCTGCTCAAGGCGATCGACCGGATCGACGAAGTCATCGCCCTGATCCGCGGCAGCGAGTCCGCGGACGCCGCACGCACCGGCTTGATGCAACTGCTCGAGATCGACGAGATCCAGGCGACCGCGATCCTCGACATGCAGCTGCGCCGCCTCGCCGCCCTCGAGCGGCAGCGGCTCCAGTCCGAGTACGACGAGCTGATGGCGGAGATCGCCGAGTACGAGGCGATCCTCGCGAGCCCGGACCGCCAGCGGTCGATCATCGGCGACGAGCTCGGCGAGATCGTCGGCAAGTACGGCAACGAGCGCCGCTCGCGCCTCGTCGCCTACGAGGGCGACATGAGCCTCGAGGACCTCATCGCCGAAGAAGACGTCGTCGTCACCATCACCCGCGGCGGTTATGCGAAGCGCACCAAGACCGACCTCTACCGGTCACAGCGCCGCGGCGGCAAGGGCGTGCAGGGCGCGACGCTGAAGCAGGACGACATCGTCGAGCACTTCTTCGTGACGACGACGCACCACTGGATCCTGTTCTTCACGAACAAGGGCCGGGTCTATCGCGCGAAGGCACACGAGCTGCAAGAGGCCGGTCGGGCCGCCCGCGGTCAGCACGTCGCCAACGTGCTCGGCTTCCAGCCCGACGAGCGCATCGCCCAGGTCATGACGATCAAGGACTACGCCGCAGCGCCGTACCTCGTGCTCGCGACGAAGTTCGGTCTGGTCAAGAAGACAGCGCTCGGTGACTTCGACTCGAACCGTTCGGGTGGCGTCATCGCCATCAACCTGCGCGAGGGCGACGAGCTGATCTCGGCGGCGCTGATGTCGGCGGACGACGACCTGCTGCTCGTCAGTCGCAAGGCGATGTCGATTCGCTTCCACGGCGACGACGAGACGTTGCGACCGATGGGCCGGCAGACGTCTGGCGTCATCGGCATGCGGTTCGCCGAGGGCGACGAGCTGCTCTCGATGGACGTCGTCGTCAAGGGCTCGGACGACGAGGACGTCGACTTGCTCGTCGCGACGGACGGCGGATTCGCGAAGCGCACGCGGGTGAAGGAATACAGCCCGCAGGGCCGCGGTGGCCGCGGTGTCTACACGGCGAAGATCGTCTCCACTCGCGGTCAGCTTGTCGGCGCGGTGGTGGTCAAGCCGGAGGACGAGTTGTTCGCGATCCGCTCCGACGGCGGTGTCATCCGTACGACCGCCGGTGAAGTCCGGCGAACCGGACGGCAGACTATGGGCGTGCGCCTGATCAACCTGCCGGAGGACCAGTCGGTCGTCGCGGTCGCGCGCAACGCCGAGGAACCCGAGAGCGAGGCCGACGGGTCGTGACCACCGGCAACGGATGGCCCGGTGCTGACGGGCCGCTGCGCGGACCCGGCCCGGCACCGCGGGTCGCTCCGCCGGCGGTCGGTCCGCAGCACCAGGCACCGCGCCCGCCGGCAGCCGCGCCACCTCCCGTCGCACCGTCCCGGCCGGCGCCGCCGCAGTCGACGGCGGGCGCCGCCCGGGCCGCGACCGTC
>JAFAQI010000247.1 GCA_019246495.1 Frankiales bacterium
ACGACCGGTTCGGCGACGACGGCCGCGAGCTCGTGCGCGTGACTTGCCACGAGGCGCTCGAACTCGCTGACCCACGCCGGGTCGACGGGAGCGTCGAAGCCGAGCGGCGGCGTCGGCGCGAACACCTGAGACGCGACCGCTCCGGAAAAGACATGGTGCATCCCCGTGACCGGGTCGCAGACCGACATCGCGGCGAACGTGTCGCCGTGGTAGCCGCCGCGCAGCGCGAGGAGTCGTGTCTTCTCGGGTCGTCCGCGTGCTTGCCAGAACTGCACGGCCATCTTGATGCCGACCTCGACCGCGACCGAGCCGGAGTCGCAGAAGAAGACGTGCTCGAGCGGTGCGGGCGTGATGGCCACGAGACGCTCGGCGAGCCGGATGGCCGGCTCGTGGGTGAGGCCGCCGAACATCACGTGGGACATCCGGCCGAGTTGTTCGACCGCTGCCGCGTCGAGCGCGGGGTGGCGGTATCCGTGGATCGCGGCCCACCAGCTCGACATGCCGTCGACGAGCTCGCGGCCGTCACGCAACCGGAGTCGCACTCCCTGCGCGGAGTCCACGACGTACGGCGGCATCGTGGGTGGCAGCGGCGCGTAGGGGTGCCAGACGTGACGGCGATCCAGGTCCGCGAGATTGGTCAGAGCGCCGTCGGCAGACGTGATCTCACCGTGGCGCGAGCAGCGTGCGGTCCAGCCGAACGGGGTGACCTGCACGACCATCCGCCGGCCGCACTCGCCGCAGAACCTGGGTGGTTCGTGGACGAGCCGGTCGCGGCACGCGCGGTGGTCACCGGTGCTGACTTCTCCGCCGCAGCGGACGCAGTGGGTCACGGCAACCTCGCGACGCGGTCCATCACAGCGACGCAGACAGCGCCTTGATCGGCATGCGCAGTTCGTCGAGCAACGCGAAGTCGGCATCGGCCGGGCGCCCGAGAGTCGTGAGGTAGTTGCCGACGATCAGGGCGTTGACGCCACCGAGCAGGCCGTCGCGCGCACCGAGGTCGCCGAGGGTCACCTCGCGCCCGCCGGCGAACCGCAGGATCGTCCGCGGCAGCGCAAGCCGGAACGCACCGATCGCGCGCAGCGCGTCAGCCGACGACAGCACCGGCAGGTCGGCGAACGGCGTGCCGGGTCGCGGGTCGAGGAAGTTGAGCGGCACCTCGTCGGGACCGAGCTCGCCGAGCTGCGCGGCGAACTCCGCACGCTGCGCGAGCGACTCACCCATGCCGAGGATGCCGCCGCAGCACACCTCCATCCCGGAGTCGCGGACGAGCCGCAGGGTGTCCCACCGCTCCTCCCAGGTGTGCGTGGTGACGACCGACGGGAAGTGCGAGCGGGCGGTCTCGAGGTTGTGGTTGTAACGATGCACGCCCATGTCGAGCAGCTGCTGCACCTGCTCGGGGGTGAGGATGCCGAGCGAGCAGGCGATCTGAATGTCGTTGCCGTCGGCGCGCACGGCTTCGATCGCAGCGCGGACGTCGTCGAGCAGCCGCTGGTCGGGACCGCGGACCGCCGCGACGATGCAGAACTCGGTCGCTCCGGTGGCTCGAGTCTCGCGGGCGGCGCGGACGAGCGACGGTACGTCGAGGGTCGCCGCACGAACCGGTGAGGCGAACTGGCCTGACTGCGAGCAGAAGTGACAGTCCTCCGGGCAGCCGCCGGTCTTGACCGAGACGATGCCCTCGACCTCGACCTCGTCCCCGCACCAGCGCCGGCGTACGGCGTGAGCGGCGGCGAGCAGCTCCGGGATCCGGTCGTCAGGAAGCTCGAGGCAGGCCAGCACCGACTTCTCGTCGAGGCCGCGGCCGCTTTCGAGAACGTCGTCGACGGCGCTGCCGAGGATGTCGGCGAGAGTTGAGGTGTTGGGCACGGGCGGATTCTGTCATCCGGCCCGGGCCGGCCGAGGGCGCGGCGCGGCTCGGGACGCCGCCGCGCTTAAGGCCTCGGCCGGGCCAATCGCCCTAACCTGACAGAGCCCCCCTGTAGCTCAGTGGACTAGAGCGGCGGACTTCTAATCCGCGGGTCGCAGGTTCGAGTCCTGCCAGGGGGACGCGCAGGGTGTGCGCCCAACGTGTATTGCCCCCGTTCAATGACCCGCTTACGGTGAGCAGCCAGTGCGCCGTTGCTGCGGGGGGCGGAGTGTCGGAAGACGTCGAATCTCTTCACGCATCCGAGCCGACCGCGACGTCCGGTGGTGCTGGCAGGCTGACCCGCTGGGCATGGGCGGCTGTGATCTGCATTGGAGTCTCTGCGGCCGTCGCGATCATCGGCATCACCGCAGAACTGAATCGCGCGAGCCTGGTCCATCGGGCAATCGCGGACCCGGGCACCGTCACTCGCGCTGAGCTTGTGCAAGCGGACGACCGCTACGGCTTCGCCGCACTGCTCGCCCTAGCGATGTTTGGCGTGACCGCAGCGGCGTTCATCACGTGGCAGTACCGGACAGTCCGACGCCTCACGGCGATCCGGCCAATCGCGTTCCGTCATCGGCCAGGCTGGGCGATCGGCGGCTGGTTCGTACCGTTCCTCAATCTGGTGCGACCGAAGCAGATGATGGACGACGCCTGGCTCGCCACGGACCGCGGTTGGGAGCGGTCCGACCGCCCCCCGATGGCGTTCCACCTCTGGTGGGCGGCCTGGCTGCTGTCGAATTTCGTCGACGGGTTCGCCGTACGGGCTTTCGACCGCTCGTCCGCAACGGGCTTGATCGACGCCGACCACACAGCGGCGGTAGGCGACGCCCTCACCGTCGTCGCGGCGGTTCTGGGCATCTGGTCGGTCTGGCTGCTGGACCGCGCGGCCGGGGCGAGCACCGGTGCCGACCCTGGCGCGCGCCCCGCCGAATCCCGCGTCCCTCGTTCGACACGGTTCAGCCGGCGCATCGATGTCGGCCCCGGACCGGGCAGGGGTGAGCCGCTGCCACCGAGCCGCTCCTTCTGACGTTGCGCCAGCGGTTCGGCCCGTGTCCCACTAGCCACCGGACCGATTAGGGGCAACGTTGCGCTTAGGGTGAGGCCTCGTGACCGAGCCGCTCGTGTGGATCGACTGCGAGATGACGGGCCTCGATCCGGTGAACGACGTGCTGGTCGAGGTTGCTGTCGTCGTGACGGACAGCGAGCTGACGATCCTGGACGACGGGCTCGACATCCTGATCGCGACGGATCCCGCGAAGCTCGCGGCGATGTCCGACGTGGTCCGCGAGATGCACACCGCGTCCGGCCTGCTCGAGGCGCTCGCGGGGGCAACGACGTCGCTGGAGGACGCCGAGCAGCAGGTGCTCGACTATGTGCAGCGGTTCGTGCCGGAACGACGCAAGGCGCCGCTGTGCGGCAACTCGATCGCGACGGACCGCACGTTTCTGTCGCGCTACATGCCGCGGTTGGACGACCATCTCCATTACCGGATGGTGGACGTCTCGAGCATCAAGGAGCTGGCCCGGCGCTGGTATCCGCGGGCGTATTTCAACGCTCCCGCCAAGACGGGTGGGCACCGGGCGCTGGCGGACATCGTCGACTCGATCACGGAGCTGCGCTACTACCGGGCTGCTGTCTTCGTGCCGGCGCCCGGCCCGGACACCGACACCGCGCGGGCAGCCGCGCAGCTCGCCGTCACCCCGCCGCCGGGCAACGTCGCCCCGGACTGAGGTCCCGGCGGCTAGACTCTGGACGCGGCCTCAGGCCGTCATGGTGGGTGTAGCTCAGCTGGTAGAGCACCGGGTTGTGGTCCCGGGTGTCGTGGGTTCAAGTCCCATCACTCACCCCATTCGGACCCGCAGGTCATCGGCCTGCGGGTCCGACTTCTCCTCGTGGGTCACGCTGATGATGCGGTGTCCCCCGCGACGTACTGCATGTCGCCGTATTCGAAGCCGAGCGACCATTCCAAGCCTCGCGCCTGGCCCTGCATGAAGGCGGCTGCGATTTCGTCGACGCTGCCGCTGAGGTCGCCGCTCAGCCATCGTTCGATGACGTGGACGAGTGCTCCGACGAAGGCGGCGGTGATGACGGTCATAGGCTGCCGCGGGGTCTTGTTCATGCGCTCGACGCCGGTCGTGAACACAGCGGCGGCGGTGTCGGTGAAGGCGGCGAGGAGCGTGCCTCGGGCGCCCGCGCCGCCTTCACCGGTGATGAGCAGCCGGTAGAGGGCGGGGTGCGCGTCGACGTGCCTGAGGATGGCTGCGATGCCGCTGCCGGTGTAAGCAGGCGGGTCCTGCCATGAGTTGCCGGCGACGACAGCCGTGAGGTCGTTCATGAGCTGGACGTTCGCCGACGAGAGCAGGTCATCTTTGTCCCGATAGTGGGCGTAGAACGTCGCGCGAGCGACGTCTGCGGCAGTGACGATGTCTTCGACGGTGATCTCGCCGTAGGGGCGGTCCGCGATCAGCTGAACCAACGCCGCGTGCAAGGCGGCACGCGACTTGCGCTGCCGACGGTCGATCTTGGCCGTGGAGACGTCAACCACATTTGATGTATATCGCATCTGATAGCGACCGGCACAACCGTTGACGTACATCATGTCTGGCAGTATCTTCTGCCGGACTCCCTGACTGTTGTCTGACACGGAGTCCGATAAGGGCGGGTGGAAGGGCGACATGCACGTGCACGGCTGGATCGGGGGGCTCGACGCCGCTCAACTCTTTGGCGCCGGGTTGGCGGTAATGCTGTGCGCCCAGCAACTGGCCGTGTGGCGGTGGGAGCGCCGTGGGTCGTCCGCCGCTGCTGTAGGCGCATCGGCAGCGGCCGTGGCAGTGGTGTTGACCGTGAACGTGGTCTACCTGGCGGAGCGAGCCACTGGCGCGGCCGACATGCTGCTGTTCGTCCGGTCGCTGGCCCTCAATGCGCTGGTGCTGAGCGTGCTGCCCCTCGGCAGTACCCTCACCCGACGCCGCCCGCCACGATGGTTGGCCGGCGCCCTGATCGCCATCGTCGCCGCGCGGACTCTGCTGTGGCCCACCACGCACCTGTTCGTCACGCACCGGTCGACCCATGGGTACGCCGAGTACGGCCCGTGGTCGGCGCCCGCGGCCGTGCTGGTGCTCGTGTTGCTGTTCGGCTACCTGTTCCACGTAGCGATCTCCACCAGCGAACGACGGGAACGGGCGGCGCTCGTCAGCGCGCTGTTCGTGTCCTTGGTGCTTGCCGCGGCATCGGTCACGACAACGTCGCGACTCGCTGCCGAACTGCTCACCGGCTATACGACGGTGCCCGCGCTCGCGGGCGTCACCGCGCTGCTATGGATGCGGCAGAACCACGCGCAACGGCGCCTCGCACGGCTGGCAACTCGACAGCAAGCGGTCGCCGAAGTCGCCGCACTCGCCGTCGATCAACCGCTTGACGTAGTCCGCGCCGCGGCGGAGCGGGCCATCCGTGGCGACGCCGCTCTCCGGACCAGCACCAAGCCGCTGTCACTTGCGTGCCTACTTGACGACCCCACTACGCAAGCAGCGGTCGCCGACCCCGACGACCGCGAGTTCCTCGTGTCGTTGACCGGGGTGGTCACGGCCGCCGCCGCGGCGCGGCGGGCCAATGCGGAACTCGCTCGGCGCGCCACCGTCGACGAACTCACCGGACTGGCGAACCGCACCGCGTTCTACCAGCTCGTGACCAACACACTCTGCGAGGGCGGCGGCAGCAGCCAGCGCATCGCAGTGATCGTGTGCAACATCGATCGGTTCACCACGATCAACGAGGCGTACGGGCACGAGGTCGGCGACGAGGTGCTCCGTGTGATCGCCGCGCGGCTACGTGACTGCGGCGACACTTCCCAGCATGTGGCGCGCCTGGGCGGCGATGAGTTCGGCCTGGTTTGTCTGGCGGCGGCGGGCACCGAGGGGATCGAGCGACTGGTCGAGGCTTGCCATCAAGTCTTCCGTGACTCGATCAACGTGGGCGC
>JAFAQI010000426.1 GCA_019246495.1 Frankiales bacterium
GCGCGACTCGGCGGACGCGGCAGGCGTCGAGGCATATCTGCTGCGTCGGCAGAAGACGATGGCGTTCGCCGCGGGGATGTATGTGTTCCCGGGCGGTTCGGTCGATCCGCGCGACGAGTCGCTTCCGGCTGATGCCTGGGTCGGCCCGCGCCCCGCGGAGTGGGCGAGGTTGCTCACAGCAGACGAACGTCTCGCCACCGCGCTTGTCTGCGCGGCCGTGCGCGAGACCTTTGAGGAGTCGGGCGTCCTGCTCGCGGCGACCGGGTCGGGCGACGTCGTCGCCGACACGACCGGCGACGACTGGGAGGCGGACCGGCTGGCGCTGCTGGATCGCTCGCTCTCGCTCGCCGAACTGCTGTCGCGGCGCGACCTCGTACTGCGCGCCGACCTGCTGCGGCCGTGGGCGCACTGGATCACACCGGAAGTGGAGCCGCGGCGGTTCGACACGAGGTTCTTCGTCGCCGCGCTGCCGCTCGGGCAGCGGACGCGCGACGTCGGTGGCGAGGCCGACCGGGTGACGTGGGCGCGACCGGCTGACGTGCTCGCCGCTGCCGATCGCGGCGAGCTCGGCATGCTTCCCCCGACTGCTTTCACGCTGAACGAGCTGTCGGCGTACGGGAGTGTGGCCGAGGTGCTGTCGGCAGGCGACGCGCGGGACATCCGTCCGGTGCTGCCGAAGATCGTCCTCACCGATGACGACGAGGCGCGACTGCTGCTGCCGCACGACGAGGGCTATCCGCGATGACGATCGACGTTCGCGGATGAGCACACTCGAGCAGGCGACGACGCGCGCGCTACGACTTCTTGCACCCAACCCGGGGCCGATGACACTCGACGGCACCAACACGTGGGTGCTGCGCGAACCCGGCTCGGAGGATGCGGTCGTCGTCGACCCCGGGCCGCTCGACGAGACGCATCTCGCCCGGGTCGCCGATCACGGTCCGGTCCGGCTCATCGTGTTGACCCATGGGCATCCCGACCACTCCGAAGGCGCGGCGCGCCTGCATGAGCTCACCGGCGCGCCCGTGGTTGCACGCGATCGTGCTTGGTGCATCGGTGCCGATCCATTGACCGAGGGACCGCGTCAGGACGTCGCAGGACTCGACTGGCTGACGGTGCTCACGCCCGGCCACAGCAGCGACTCGGTCTGCCTGCTGCTCCAGGCGGACCGCGCGCTGTTGACCGGCGACACGATCCTGGGCCGCGGCACCACCGTCGTCGCGCATCCGGATGGCCGGCTCGCTGATTACCTCGACTCCCTGCACCGCTTGCGTGACCTCGCTGCCGCCGAGGTCACTGCATTGCTGCCCGGACACGGACCGGTCCTGGACGCGCCGCTGGAGGTGCTCGACTACTACCTCGCCCACCGGAAGGAACGGCTGGAGCAGGTGCGCGCCGCGGTCGCCGACGGCGCGACGGATGCGGGTGCGGTCGTGCGCACGGTCTACGCCGATGTCGACCCGGTCCTGTGGCCTGCTGCCGAGAAGTCGGTGCAGGCGCAACTCGACTATCTCCGCGGAGCGACGGAGCCGTCGTGACGGAGCAGCCCGGACCGTTCGTCTGCCCGGTCTGCGGCACGCCACCAGTGCCGGGAGCGCGGTTCTGTCACTCGTGCGGTGCGTTGCTCGACAACGTCGGAGCCGCGGACGAGGCGGCCGCCGAACGACGCATCGTGACCGTGCTGTTCGGTGACCTGTCCGACTTCACGGCGTGGGCGGAGGACCTCGACCCGGAGCGGGTGAGTGTCGTCACCGACCGCGTTCTCGCCGCGCTGAGCCGAGCGACGACAGAGTTCGGTGGCCGCGTCGACAAGTTGACCGGCGACGGCATCATGGCCGTGTTCGGTGCACCGACGGCGCACGAGGACGACCCGGAGCGGGCGGTGCGTGCCGCCGCGCGGATGCAGGCCGACGTTCGCCGGATGATGTCGGAGGAGTCCGGCGGTGGTCGGCGCATGGGTCTGCGTGTCGGGCTCAACACCGGCGAGGTGCTGGCCGGAGTCCAGGCCCATCTCACCTACACGGTCGTCGGCGACACCGTGAACACGGCGTCGCGCTTGTCCGACGCGGCCGGCGTCGGCTCGGTCTACGCCGGACGGGAGACGGCGCTCGCGACGATGGCGATCGCGTCGTGGCGGGCGTTGCCGCCACTGCGACTCAAGGGCAAGCGGGAACCGGTCGCCGGCTACGAGCTCGTCGGGTTGCGTCCGCCCGGCGCCGTGCGGCTCGGGCTGGGCGACGAGGCGCCATTCATCGGTCGCGACGCGGAGTTCGGCATGCTGCTCGGCAAGCTGCTCGACGTCGTCGAGGGTGGCCGGCCCGCAGCTGTCGTCGTCAGTGGTGAGGCGGGCGTCGGCAAGACCCGGCTCGCCGTCGAGGTCACCCGCTTCGCTACGGAGCTTCCCGCCGTACGCGTGCTGTGGGGTCGGTGTACGCCGTTCGGTGAAGGCCGCGAATTGGCGCCGCTTGCGGAGTGGATGCGCACCGCCTTCGGCATCACCGATGCGGACGATGCCGAGACAGCCGAGGTCAAGGCCCGCCGGACACTCGCCCGGTTGGCGCAGGACGCGCACGACCGACCGCTGTCGCCGTCGGTGGTCGACCGACTGCTCGCGCTGCTCGGCTTGGTCGAGTGGGCGCCGGTCGGTCCGCGGGACGCGGCTACGCCCGGCACGATGGGAACGCCGCGTGACCCCTTCGCCGACGCTGTTGCTGTCGCGATCACCGCGCTGGCCGGCGATGGACCGCTCGTCCTCGTCGTCGATGACGCGCAGTGGGCGTCACCGGCGTTGTCGGCTGCACTGGCCCAGCTCGCCGCCGACGCTCCCGGTGCGTTGCTCTTCGTCATCGTCGGCCGCTCCGACGTGATGAGTGACGGAGCCTGGCGGCTGCCCGATCTCGAGGCGCTGCCCGTCGTGCCGCTCGACGACGCCGCGAGCGAGCGGCTGCTACGCGCTTACCTCGGGGGGGCGGAGCTCGACCCGCCGACGCGAACAGTCCTGATCGAGCGCGCGCAAGGAAACCCGTTCTTCCTCGCGGAGCTGCTGCACCTGCTGGTCGACCGCGGGTTGTTGCGGAGAATCGGTGACGGGTGGCGGCTGACCGGCGAGCTGCCGGAGGAGATGCTCCCCGCCGGCGTGCAGGCAGTGCTCGCCGCGCGCATCGATGACCTCGACCCGGCAGCCAAGACCGTGTTGCGTGACGCATCCGTCATCGGCAACCGCTTCACCGTCGACATGCTGCACGCGCTCGACGCATCGTCGACGCTGGAGGACATCGCCGCGTCGCTGCGGGAGTTGACCGCGCGCGGCATCGTGCGGCCGGCTGACGACGACGAGTCGATCACCCGCACCTATGTGTTCGCGCACGCGTTGGCGCGCGACGTCGCTTACGCAGGCATCTCGAAAGCCGAACGCGCACGGCGGCACGCCCGCGTTGCCCTCTGGGCGCGCACCGACCTCGCGTGGGCATCAGGTGAGACCGATGCGCTCATCGCCGTACAGGCCGAGCGAGCCATCGCCCTCGCGCGGGAGATGTCACTGCCCGACGGCGACCCGTCATGGGAAGCCCGCAGCGCAGGTTTCGGTGCGCTCGGTCGGCTCGGCGAATCGGCACTTGCTCGTGACGACAACACCCGCGCCGAACGTCTGCTCAGCCGCGCGATCGCGCTCGCCGACGACCGCATCGACTCGCGCAGCCTCGCAGATGCGCACATCGGGCATGCGGCGGCGCTGGTCGGACTGCATCGCCTCGACGAGGCGGAGGCGGAAGTCGCCGATCTGCTGGCGTCGACCGACCTACGCCGCCGGGCGAGCGCGCTCGTCATCATCGGCGACATCCGCCGTCGCGAAGGTGACATCCACGCAGCGGCGCAGGCGCTCGTGTCGGCGCTGGCTGCGGCGAGCGACGCGGGCGTCGACCGTGTCGCCGGGGAGGCGCTGCGGCAGCTCGGAATGATCGACTACCGCACCGGCCGGTTGTCTTCAGCCGAGAGCCGGTTTGCCGACGCCCTCGCGCTGGCCGAACGCGTCGGGGACCGCAAAGGGGCCGGCTGGGCCTTGCAGCACCTTGCGTGGAGTGCGACGACGCGCGGCGACTACACCTGTGCCGAGCAGATGCTGCGCCGCGCGGCGGAGGTGTTCGCGTCACTCGACGACGACGGTGGGTTGTCCTGGTGCGCCGGCACCGAGGCATTCGTGCGACTGCTCCAGGGTCGTCTGCAGGAGGCGCGGGAGCTCGCCGGGGGACTGCTGCCGATCGGTCGCGCGATGAACGACCGGTGGGGCACGGCGGTCTGCGAGACGATCGACGGCTTCGCCGCCGCCGAGCTCGGGCAGATCAGCACCGCGCTGCGACAGACAGTCGCGTCGGCCCAGCAGTTCGCCGAGCTCGGCGACACCTGGGGTGAGTCACTCGCCCTCGCAGCGCAGGGGGCGGCGCTGCGTGGGGCCGGCAAGCACGACAAGGCGACGAAGACACTGCGTCGCGCGGTCGACATCGCCGGCAAGGCGATGCATCCCGTCACCGAGGCGCTCGCGCTCGGCGTCCTCGGCTACACCCGGCTCGATGTCGGCGATGCGGACGGTGCGCGCGAGGCAGCCGAGCGAGCGCTTGCGTCGCTGACCGCGATGGACCTCGAGCCGCCGGCGCTGGTCGGCCTGCAGGTGCTCCTCGCGCAGGCGTTGCGCGCCAAAGGAAAGCTCGACGATGCGTTGCCCCTGCTACGCGAGGCAGAGAAGTACGACGAGGCGACACTCGTGTTTCCCCGCCGCCAGGCGTTGGCTCATCTCGCGGGTGCCCTGGCAGAGAGCGGCGACCATCGAGCTGCACTGTCCATCGCCAACGATGCACTTCACACGCCCGCGGAAGACGTGCGTTCGAGAGTCGTCGCCTTGCGTGTCCTCGCCGCTTGCCTCAATCAGTGTGGCGACCTGCCCGCCGCTCGCTTCGCATTGCGCCAGGCACTCGCGCTCGCGTCGTCGACCGAGACCACGAGCGAGCTGGCCGCGACCAAGTCCGCGTTGTCCGCGCTTCCCGGTTGAGCTAGCGGGCGCGGCGAGCCAGTCGTTCGCTGTCGAGCAGCAGGACGCTGCGTCCTTCGATGCGCAACCAGCCGCGGTTGGCGAACTCCGACAGCGCCTTGTTCACCGTCTCGCGGCTCGCCCCGACGAGCTGCGCCAGCTCTTCTTGCGTCAGGTCGTGCCGCACTCGGACGCCGTCGCTCTCGGAGTCGCCGAACTTCTCGGCGAGGTCGAGCAACGCCTTCGCCACCCGACCGGGCACGTCGGAGAACACCAGGTCGGCCATCGCCTCGTCCGTACGCCGCAGCCGTTGCGCGAGAGCCCGCAGCAGCTGCATGGCAACCGCCGGTTGTTCGAGCAGCAGTGGTCGAAGGTCGTCGTGGTCGAGCGATGCAAGCGTGCTCTCCGTCACGGCGGTCGCCGTCGCCGTACGCGGTCCGGGGTCGAACAGCGACAGCTCGC
>JAFAQI010000431.1 GCA_019246495.1 Frankiales bacterium
TCGACGGCGTCCTCGTTCGTGGTCTTCACCGGGTTGACCGCGATGTGCGTGCCCTGGATGTCGGAGCCCTTCGTGTCGGCAACGTTGGCGTCACCGGCCCAGACCAGGAGATATGCGTGATGTCCGGGGTTCCGGCCCGTCACGACGTCGTGCGCGGTGGGTACGGAGGTCACCAGGTGGTTGGTCACCCAGTAGCTCTTGCCGTCGGTCCCCTTGACCACGGACCGGACGATGTGGGTCTGCGCGGCCGCGCCGACGTGCGTCAGCCCGACGACACCTCCGAGCGCGGTGGCCAGCGCGAGCCCCACTGATATGCGGCGGCTTGGCCGCCTCCCGACTACGTCGGTCATGCCTCTCCCTTCTTGGTGAGCGACACCGACAGTCGGCGTACGTCGCTCCTGGACATTTCGGACGGGGACGCTAGTCTTTGTGGAGTTACTTAGTCAAGTTGTGTGGGTTCAATCACTTATTGGGCGTGTCGCAGTCCCCCCGAGGAGAGGCGGAGCGAGTGCAGATCGTGTCCATCGAGACGGCGTGTCTCGGCAACCGCAGCTATGTCCTGGTCGACGGCGGAAGCGCAGTCGTCGTTGATCCGCCGCGCGACATCGACCGGATCGACGCGGTCCTGGAGGAGCACGCCGCGGCGCCCCGGCTCGTCGTCGAGACGCACCGGCACGCCGACTACCTGTCGGGCGGGCTGGAGCTCGCGCGCCGGCACCGCGCTGCCTATGTCGTCCCGCCTGGTGAGCCGCAGCCGCGCTTCGGCTTCGAGCCGGCCGTCGACGGCGAGCGGTTCGAGGCGGCCGGCATCGGCGTACGCATCCTCGCCACGCCCGGCCACACGCCACATCACGTCGCCGTTGTCATTGAGGAGGGGACGCGGCCCGTCGCCGTGTGCACCGGCGGGTCACTGCTGCACGGTTCCGTCGGCCGCACCGACCTGCATGGCGACGAGCGCACCGTCGCGCTCGCGCACGACCAGTGGCGCTCGGCGCGCCGGCTGCTCACGGAGCTACCCGAGGACACCCGGTTGCTGCCGACGCACGGGTTCGGTTCGCTGTGTTCCGCAGCGCCCGGCGCCGCGACCGCGTCCGCGACCCTCGGCGAGGAGCGGACGGTCAACCCGGCGCTGCAGATGGCCGAGCAGGCGTTCGTCGCGACGCTGGTTGCAGGCTATGGGCCGGTGCCGCGGCACTATCACCGGCTGCCGCTGCTCAACGCCGCCGGACCGTCGCCGATCGACCTCTCCCCCGCGCCGCTGCTCTCGACCGCTGACCTGCTACGCCGGCAGAGCGAGGGGCATTGGCTTGTCGACGTACGGGACCGCCGGTCGTTCGCGCAGTCGCACGTGCGCGGCAGCATCAACGTGGAGGAGTCCGGGCCGCTCGTCGCCTACCTGCCGTGGATTCTTCCGCCAGGGTCGGGCGTCGTCCTGCTCGGCGAGGCGACGCAGGTGCGCTCGGCCGCCCGGCAGCTGACCCAGGTCGGGATCGACCGGCCGCTGGGTGTCGCGGTCGGCAGCCCGCAGGAATGGGTGAGCGGGGACCTGTCGCTGCTCGGCTCCTACGGCGTGGGCACGTTCGCCGGCTTCGCGGCTGCGGCCGAGCGCGGCACGGCGCTCGCGCTCGACGTACGCAGCGCGCCGGAGTGGGCCGCGAGCCACGTGCGGGACGCGCTGCACCTGTCGCTGCCGGAGCTCGCCGAGGTCGTGGACCCAGGTCGCGGGCGGACGCAACCGTTCGGCGGCATCTCCGGGTCGACGTGGGTCTATTGCGGCGGCGGGTTCCGCGCCGCAGTGGCAACGTCGCTGCTACATGCGGCAGGGGCAACCGTGACTCTCATCAACGAACCCTTCGACGCGGCGGTGCAGGCCGGCCTGACCGTCCCCGGCCGCCCGGCCCGCGAGTCGGTGGTCATGGCAAAGCAGTCGTTATGACTCGCTCATAACGACTGCTTGCCACGATCGTCGGCAAGCCGCCGGGGTCAGTGCGCGGGGGTCCGGAAGGTTGCGTCCTTGGTGCGAAGCGTGCCGACGGAGTTGCTCGCGACGACGCGGTAGTGGATCTTGTGCCCGGCGGCGAGGCTCTTGAGGGCGAGGTGGAAGGAGCGGTACGTCGTACCGTCGCCGACCGACCCGAGCTTCACGGTGTGCTTGTAGTGCTTGGACGTCCCCCACTGCACGGACAGCGTCGTGCGTGCCGCGTTGGCATCGACCTTGCCGCTGATCGTCGCGCCGTGCTTCGTCACGTGGCTGGCGCGGACGCCCCGGACCGAGGGATGCCGGGCGGTGAACTCGAACGCGCCGATGTCGCAGGACGTGCCCTGCGGCCGGTGCGTGTTGCGCTGGTCAACCGCCACGGGGTGTCCGGAGAAGTCGGTGCAGTTCTTCGTGCCGACGCCGTTGATCGCGAGGCTTCCGCCCAGCAGCGCACGGGTCAGCGTGGGGCCGCCGTTGTTGGCCAGCGCGCCGAGACCGATGGCGGACAGTGCGACGACACGGTCGTGAGACGCGGTGAGATGACACGTGCTCGGCTTGCTCGCCAGGTTGTAGTCGGATGACGTCAGAGTCCCCATGGTGCTGCCGTCAGTGACGTTGGCGCAGTCGGCACCGGTGGCCGCGGTGTTGCCCGCGATCAACGTGTTCTTGAACGCCGAACTGCCGCCGACGTTGAGGATGGCGCCGCCGGCCGCGTGCGGGGCGGAGTTGCTGGCGAGCGTGCTGTGGAGGAACTGGTCGCCTGGATCGGCGCCGCCGAGCAGCGCCAGGATCGCTCCACCGCCCTGGTTGCTGAACACGCCGGGCGAGATGTTGGTGCTGTTGCCGGAGATCGTGGTGTCGACGTAGCGGCTGCCTTGGGTGTCCTCATAGATGCCGCCCGCCCCGTTCGCGCCGTACACGTTCGTGGGGCCGTGGAAGTTCGCTTGGTTGCCGCTGATCGTCGACTGGAAGGCCACGAGGCCGACGGTGTCGTCGTCTTGAACTGCGCCGCCGCCGTTGCAACAGCCGACGCCGGTGAGGTCGAAGATGTTGTTGCTCAGGGTGTCGCGCACCAGCACGAGTGCGGCGTAGTTGAGGATCGCGCCGCCGCCGTGGCAGCAGTCACCGTCGACGACCGTTGCCTTGTTGGAACGGAACGTGCTGTCGGAGATGTGCAGGATGGGGCCGGAGTGGATGGCGCCGCCGCCCTGGCAG
>JAFAQI010000432.1 GCA_019246495.1 Frankiales bacterium
GTGGTCGCCGATCCCGAGGTCGACATCGTCGTCGAGGTCATCGGTGGCATCGAGCCGGCGCGCGGTCTTCTGCTCAACGCACTCGAACGCGGCGCGAGTGTCGTCACCGCCAACAAGGCGCTGCTCGCCGAGGACGGCGCCACGCTCTACGAGGCCGCGCGCCGCGGCCAGACCGATCTCTACTGCGAGGCAAGCGTCGCCGGCGCCATTCCGCTGCTGCGCCCACTGCGCGAGTCGCTCGCCGGTGACCGCGTCACCAAGGTGATGGGCATCGTCAACGGAACGACCAACTACATCCTGTCCCGCATGCACGAGAGCGGCGCCGGATTCGACGAGGCGCTCGAGGAGGCGCAGGCACTCGGCTATGCCGAAGCCGATCCGTCAGCCGACGTGGACGGGTTCGACGCGGCCGCGAAAGCGGCCATCCTCGCGGGGCTTGCCTTCCACACCCGCGTCACAGCTGCCGACGTGCATCGCGAAGGCATCAGCGACGTCACCGCCGGCGATGTCGCGAGCGCGCAGGAGATGGGCAGTGTCGTCAAGCTGCTCGCGATCGCCGAGCGGGCCCCCGACCGATCGGGACGCGACTCCGTCGGCGTACGGGTCCATCCCGCGATGATTCCGCGTACGCATCCGCTCGCGGGTGTCGGTGACGCCTACAACGCCGTGTTCGTCGAAGCGGATGCGGCCGGGCAGCTGATGTTCTATGGCCGCGGCGCAGGCGGCGCGCCGACTGCGAGCGCGGTGCTCGGCGACATGGTCGCGGTTGCCCGCAACCGGCTCTCCGGAGTGCGTGGCATGGGGGAGTCGGCCTACGCCGCACTTCGACTCCGTCCCATGGGCGAGACGTCGACGCGTTACCACGTGAGCCTCGACGTTGCCGACAAGGCCGGTGTCCTCGCCAACGTTGCCAACGCGTTCGCCGCCCAGGACGTGTCGATCCAGACTGTGCGCCAGGAGGGGCACGGTGACGACGCGACACTCGTGCTTGTGACGCACACCGCGACCGACGCCGCGCTGTCGGCGACGGTCGACGAGATCCGGCGACTCGACGCGGTGCGCGCCGTCGTCAGCGTCATGCGCGTCGAAGGTGGCGTGACATGACAGCGGCCACCACAGCTCGCTGGCGCGGAGTCATCGAGGAATACCGCGACCGGCTTCCGGTCTCGGCGGCGACGCCGGTCGTCACGCTGCTCGAAGGCGGCACTCCGCTGGTGCCAGCTCCACGGTTGTCCTCGCTGACCGGCTGCGACGTGCTGCTCAAGGTCGAGGGACTCAACCCG
Organism: Frankiales bacterium; assembly: GCA_019246495.1. GTDB lineage: Bacteria > Actinomycetota > Actinomycetes > JAFAQI01 > JAFAQI01 > JAFAQI01. Next base: position 1,284 of record JAFAQI010000432.1, read on the forward strand.
ACCGGTTCGTTCAAGGACCGCGGGATGACCGTCGCCATCTCGAAGGCGGCGGAGGAGGGCTCGAAAGCAGTCATCTGCGCGTCAACGGGCAACACCTCGGCGAGCGCCGCGGCCTACGCCGTGCGCGCCGGCATGGTCTGCGCCGTCCTCGTACCGACCGGCAAGATCGCACTGGGCAAGATGGCGCAGGCGCTCGTGCACGGCGCGCGGTTGCTGCAGGTCGACGGCAACTTCGATGACTGCCTGGAGCTCGCGCGGGGTCTCGCCGACGACTACCCGGTGTCGCTCGTCAACTCGGTGAACCAGTTCCGCATCGAGGGCCAGGAGACGGCGGCGTTCGAGATCTGCGACGTGCTCGGCGACGCCCCCGACGTGCACTGCCTGCCCGTCGGCAACGCGGGCAACATCACTGCTTACTGGCTCGGTTACTCGGAGTACGCCGCCGACGGCATCACGAGTCGCCGCCCGGTCATGCGTGGCTTCCAGGCCGCGGGTGCAGCGCCCATCGTCACGGGAGTGCCGGTCGCGCGGCCGTCGACGATCGCCACCGCGATCCGCATCGGTAACCCGGCGTCGTGGAAGCAGGCCATCGCTGCGCGCGACGAGTCCGGCGGCGCGATCGAGTCGGTCACCGACAAGCTGATCCTCGAGGCCTATCGCCTGCTCGCCAGAGAAGAAGGTGTGTTCGTCGAGCCGGCGAGTGCAGCGAGCGTTGCCGGGCTGTTGCAAGCGCGCCGCGCCGGCACGCTCGACGCCGGGCTGCGCGTCGTCTGCACCGTCACCGGCAACGGGTTGAAGGACCCGGACTGGGCGATCTCCGGCGCGCCCGCGCCGACGACGATCCCGGCCGACGTCGATGCCGCCGCGGCCGCGCTCGACCTGACCGGCCACTCGGCCTGATCGCCGACGCATCGTGGCCAGGACCAAGCCGACGTTTCGCGCCGCCCCGGTGCGTGTTCGCGTCCCCGCCACGAGTGCAAACCTGGGGCCGGGTTTCGATGCGCTCGGTCTTGCCCTCGCCCTCTACGACGACGTCGTCGCGCGCATCACCGACGAACCGGGGCTCAGCATCGACGTCGCCGGCATGGGGGCGGCGACCGTCGCGCGCAACGCGCGCAACCTCGTCGTCCGTGCGATGCGCGCGACGTTCGACCGGCTCGGCGGACGGCCGCGCGGGCTCGAGCTCGTCTGCGCCAACCGGATCCCGCACGGGCGCGGTCTCGGTTCGTCGGCCGCGGCGATCGTCGCCGGAGTCATGGCCGCGCGTGCACTCGTCGCCGGCGGCAACGAACGCATCGACGACGTGGCCGCACTCGCCCTCGCGTCGGAGCTCGAGGGCCATCCGGACAACGTCGCCGCGTGCCTGCGTGGTGGCCTGACACTCGCCTGGCAGGACGACAGCGGCGCGCGCGCCGTCGACCTCGACGTGTCCGCAGACCTCGCACCCGTGGTCTTCGTGCCCGGCTCATCCTCGTCGACCAAGGCCACCCGGCGGCTGCTGCCCGACGTCGTACCGCACCAAGACGCCAGTCACAACGCCGCGCGGTCCGCACTTCTCGTCGACGCCCTGCGCCGCCGTCCGGACCTTTTGGTCGCGGCGACGGAGGATCGGCTGCATCAGCCCTATCGCGCCGAGGCGATGCCGCGAAGTGCGGCGCTCTTGGCCGAGCTGCGCGGCGCCGGCATCCCGGCCGTCGTTTCGGGAGCGGGGCCGACCGTCCTCGCGCTGACAACGGCAGCCGATCGGGACGCCGCGCTCGCCTATGAACGACGCGGATGGTCGGCGCTCGCTCTCGACATCGACCGGGAGGGCGCGACCCTGCTGCCGCTCTGATGCCGCTCTGGCGCCGCCC
>JAFAQI010000111.1 GCA_019246495.1 Frankiales bacterium
ATGGTCGACTGGGTGGACTACAAGGCGCGCAACGAGGCGGCGGATCCGGCGGCGTTCACGAAGCGTGTGCTGTCGCTTGCCGGCGGCAGCGCGATCTATCGCGTCTATCGCGACGGTTATCCGACCGTCGGCGACAAGTGCGGTGAGATCTACGCCGGACTCGCCGCGTCACGCGGCACTCCGCAGGTGCTGGTTCACGACAACCGGCACTCGTTCGAGGAGGAGCGGCTTGTCCGCTTCGTGCCGCGCTGACCGCCTGCGTCAGAACACCATGCCGGCACCGAAGCCGCTCACCGCGACCGTTGTCATCGCCGCGGCGAACGCGAAGCCGGTGAGCCAGGCCAGTCTGGCGCGCGCGACGTGGGCCAGCGCGACGAGCAACGGGAAGTCGCTGCTGAGGTAGCGCAGCAGCGAGTCGGTCCGCGCCGAGGTGAGCGCGCTGGCCAACGCGAGGGTCGACCACGCCGCAACACTGCACGGCAACAGCCGCCAGACGACGACGAGCAGCGCGATGGCCAGCAACGCGACGGCGATGCGCACCGGCCGGTCCAGCCCGCCACGGGTCGACGAGAACAGCAAGGCATGGATCGGGTTGCTTGCCAGCCCGCCGCGCAGCCCGGGCTTCGACTGCGTCGAGAACGGCAGCCGGGCGTTGCCATAGACCTGCCAGGTCCACACGCAGTACGCCGCAGCACCCGCGAGAGGTGCCACCGTCGCGCCGGCCAGGGCAACGCGCGGCCGGCGCCGCAGCAGCTCGACGAAGGCGATGACGGCAAGCAGAATGCCGGTCGGTCGGGCGAGCCCGGCCAGGATGCCGAGCGGCACGGCCCACCACACCGCCCGGCCGGTCGACCGCACCGCGAGCACGAAGCCCACGGCGAGCATGCCGGCGAGGGGCTCGCTGTAGGCGAGGGCCAGGACCGCTGCGCCGGGCGCCAGCAGCGTGAACCAGGCCGCGACAGGTGCGGTGGCCCGGTCCAGCTCACGCTCGGTGAAGAGCACGACCCCGGCAGCGAACAGCAGCGCGCACAGGTTGGCGACGAGGACGAGCGCGATGGCGTCGTGGCCGCCGAGCACCGTGCCCACGCCACGGCCCAGCAGCGGAAGCAGCGGAAAGAACCTCAGCTCCTCGCCGCCCGAGCGCGGATAGCCATGCTCGGCGATCGCGCGATACCAGCCGGCGTCCCAGGCCCACCAGCCGTGCGCGCCCGGCGCCGCACCCGCTCGGGGATAGCCCCCGTGCAGTCCGCGGGTGACGAGCAGCGCGACGACGACGAGCACGCGTGAGGCGAGCCACGCGGGGAGCGCCACGACCACGGCGCGTCGCCCCTCAGCAAGCATTCAGGCTGACTCGCTTCTCTGTTCGCACAGCGGTTTCGGTAACCTCGTGAGTGGCGCCCGTAGCAGACGGGAAGGCTACTAGCCGCGACCCGCCCCCTTGACGGCACCAAATTCCCCACGTGTGGAGCAGCAGACATGGCCGAGCCCGAGCAGGGTTCACAGCAGCACGTCGTCATCGCCGGCGCCGGTCCGGCCGGGCTCACGGCAGCCGTTGAGCTCGTGCGCCGCGACCGCCCGGTCGTGGTGCTTGAGGCCACCGACGCGGTGGGCGGCATCAGCCAGACGGTCGAGCGGGACGGCTGGCGCTTCGACATCGGCGGCCACCGCTTCTTCACGAAGGTCAAGCGGGTCGACGACTGGTGGCACGAGATCCTCGCGGACGACGAGTTCCTCCAGCGCCCGCGGATGAGCCGCATCTCCTACCAGGGCAAGCTGTTCGACTATCCGCTCAAGCCGATGAACGCGCTCCGCGGTCTCGGCATCATCGAGGCCGTCCGCTGCATCGCGTCGTACCTCTGGGTGCGGGTGCACCCGCCGAAGGACCAGAGCACGTTCGAGGGATGGACCGCCGCGCGGTTCGGCTGGCGGCTCTACCGCATTTTCTTCAAGACCTACACCGAGAAGCTCTGGGGCATCCCGGCGACCGAGATCCAGGCCGACTGGGCGGCGCAGCGCATCAAGAACCTTTCGCTCGGCAACGCGGTCTGGAACGCGCTGTTCCCCAAGAAGGGGCAGACCGAGATCACCACGCTGATCGACCGCTTCAACTACCCGAAGTACGGGCCCGGGATGATGTGGGAGCGCGCGCGCGACATCGTGGTCGACGGCGGTGGGGACGTTCTCATGGAGTCGCCGCTCGTCGCCATCAACCACAAGGGCGGCCGCGCGGTGTCCGTTGTCGCGCGGGTCGGCGGCAAGAACGTGAAGTACGCCTGCAGTGACGTCATCTCGTCGATGCCGATGAACGAGCTGCTCCAGATCATGCAGCCGCCGGTGCCTGAGAAGGTGCTCGCCGCTGCGCGCGGTCTGCGCTACCGCGACTTCCTCACCGTCGCGCTCGTCGTGCCGCAGAGCGCCGGTTTCCCCGACAACTGGATCTACATCCACACGCCCGGCGTGAAGGTCGGCCGCATCCAGAACTTCGGCTCGTGGTCGCCCTACCTCGTCAAGGACGGCCGCACCTGCCTCGGTCTCGAGTACTTCGTCAACGAGGGCGACGAGCTGTGGTCGCTGCCCGACGAGGAGCTCGTCACCCTCGCGACGAAAGAGCTGGCCCAGCTGGGCATCGCGGACGTCGACCAGGTCGAGCGTGGCTACGTCGTACGCGTGCCCAAGGCCTATCCGGTGTACGACGAGGACTACCGCGCCAACGTCGACGTCCTGCGCACCTGGCTCGCGGACAACGCGCCGAACGTGCACCCGGTGGGCCGCAACGGGATGCACAAGTACAACAACCAGGATCACTCGATGTTCACCGCGATGCTCACCGTCGAAAACATCGTCGACGGCGCGAACCACGACGTGTGGCAGGTCAACGTCGAGGACGACTACCACGAGGGTGCCGTCGAGTCGACGGAAGAGGCCTATCCGACCGAGCGCGGCACCGGCCGTGACGCCCCGATCCTCCCGCGGCGCAAGACAGCTGTCGCCGCCGACGAAGACGTCGCCTGACCCAGCTCAGCCCTCTCCTGCATCCGATCCGCCGTCGCTCATCCGGTCGCGAATGGCGTCGGTGACGGTGGGGTCCAGCAGCGTCGTGACGTCCCCGAGCTCGCGATGCTCCGCGATGTCGCGCAGCAACCGGCGCATGATCTTGCCGCTGCGTGTCTTGGGCAGCTCGGGAGTCACGAGGATCTGCCGCGGCTTGGCGATCGGGCCGATCTCCTTCGCCACCTGAGCACGCAGGGTCTGCACGAACTCCTCGCCGCGCGTCTCGTCCTCGGCCACGCTGCCGCGCGGCGTGACGAACGCGACGATGGCCTGACCCGTCGTCGGGTCGGTGGCACCGACGACCGCCGCTTCGGCAACGGAGGGGTGGCCGACCAGCGCGTGCTCCACCTCAGTTGTCGAGATGCGGTGCCCGGAGATGTTCATCACGTCGTCGACCCGGCCGAGCAGCCACAGGTCGCCGTCCTCGTCCTTCTTCGCGCCGTCACCGGCGAAGTACATGCCCTGGAAACGGGACCAGTAGGTGTCCCGGTACCGCTGGTCGTCGCCCCAGATGCCG
>JAFAQI010000152.1 GCA_019246495.1 Frankiales bacterium
GGCCGATACCCGGCGAGCAGCAGCCGTCGTCCCGCAGCGGCTTCGGACCGACCTGGTGACCGCCGCGCTCGCCGTGAACCTCGACCCTGCCGCCGTCCCGGAGTTCGGCTCCACACCAGCGCCGCGCGCGGTCAACACACTCGTCACGACGACCGAGACGCCCGTCGCAAAGCCCGCACCGTCGGGGCCGTCCCTGACGGCGGCGCCGACGCCGCCCGCACCGCCTGCTCCCGCTACACCACCCGCACGTCCTGCCACCCCCACGCCTCGGGCATCCGCCTGGGACGTCGTCTGAAGAAGGAGCAAGAGGATGAGCCAGTACGACGTCACGTCCACCGCGCTGTCCCCGCAGCTCGTCATGTCGTCGGCGGTCAGCCGGCTGGTCGACCAGCTCATGGAGCACTGCCAGGCCAACGGACTGCCGGTGTCTGAGTCGATGTGCACCAGTGAGGCGATGACGCTGCCGGTCGCGGCGATCACGTTCGTGGCCCTGAGCGACGACCTCGGGTACGCCGTCCGCGCCCTGCCGCAGCCCGATCAGTCCGTGCTGCTGTGGGCTGAGCGCGGGCACGAACTGCTCGTTGCCCAGGTGCACGGTGACGGCCGGGTCGAGCTAGACAACGCTGGCGTTGCCAACGGCGCCTGCCGCGAGCGCGTAGACGCCCTGCAGACCGCGTGCTCAGGGCGCGGGCTGTCGATGTCGTCGGCACGCCGGGTTGCGCACGGAGACCCTCGCGGCGGCGCGTTGATCCGACGCGCTGCCGCCACCGAGTCCCAGGGCCAGGCAGCCGAGACGTCACAGGCGACGCTGTCGCTCCGGCAGCGCCTGGGCGGCGCGTCATGAGCACCGTGCGGACTCCGACGCCAACTGCGACCAGGTCGCAGGAGGTCCGCGACGGGCTGGTCGCGAGCGCCAGAGCGCGGCAGACGGTCGTGCTGACGGGGCACACCGGTGACCTCCTCGAGCTCGCCGACGGGCGGTGGGCGCACCTGCCGGAATTCGTCGCGGACTGCGCCCGCGGAGCCGGACGAGTCGTCGTCCACCTCGATTCGACCCACGTCGAACAGGTTGTTGACACCGACGCCGCACCCGTCACGCTCACGCTTCCGCAACCGAACGTCGACGTCCTGCCTGCGCTATTGGAGTTCACCGAGACGCTCGCGGGATTCACCACCGAGAGCGTCACAGTGCTGGTCGAACCGCCCGAGACCGCAGGGCCGGTGCACCCGATGCTTCTTGCCTTGGTGAACCGTTGGGCGCGCGAGGCGATGCTCACCGACCACAGGCTCGTGGTGGTGCTGCCGAGCGGCGCCGACCCGGCCCTGCTTCGCCGTCCCGCCGTCCGGGAGATCCGACTGTCGACGCCCGACCGGGAGGAGCGAAGCAGACTGGTGCAGCGCATCGACGGGAGTGCCCGACCGGAGACCACGACGATCGCCGACGGCACCGACCCCCGCGACATCGTCACCGCGGCCAGCGGCCTTCCGGCAGTCGACATTCACCGGCACTTTCACCGCGCCGAGCCGGTGACGACGGAGTCGCTCGTGGCCGAGAAGCGGCGGTTCTTCACCACGTCCGGTGGTCTGCGTCTCGTCGAGGCGACGACCACGCTCGCCGACGTCGCCGGGCTGCCGCAGGTCCGGCTCGAGCTTGCCGAGTGGTCGAATCCGACCGCGCTGCTGCTCTACGGCCCGCCGGGCTGCGGCAAGACGTTCGTTGCAGCGGCGATGGCGCACGAACTCGGCCGACCGCTCGTCTCCCTCGGCGAGTTCCGCAGCGCCTGGGTCGGTCAGAGCGAACTTAACCTGCGGGCGGCGCTCGACGCGATCCGCAGCCTCGGCGCCGCGCTGGTGCTCTTCGACGAGGTCGACCTCGCCCTGGGATCGCGCAACAGCGGCCCGTCCGCCGACGGCGGCACCAACGAGCGGCTGATGGCGATGCTGCTAAGCGAGCTCGGCGACCGCACCGGTCCCACTGAGGTGACGTGGCTGTTCACGACGAACTCGGTCGCCGCCCTTGACCCCGCGACGCTGGACCGCATGCGGGTCATCCCAGTGCTGAACCCGTCGGGGGCGGAGGTCGTCACAATCGTCGAGCTCGCCGCGCGCCAGCGCGGAATCCTCCTCGCCCCGGGCGCGGCCCAGCTGGTCGCGCACCGCGTCAGCCCGTTCACGAGCGCGCGCACGCTCGACGTCCTCCTCTCGACGACGGCGGCCCGAGTACGACGTAGAAGCGGCACCGGCGGGGTCGTCACGCCCGAGGACATGCTCGAGGGCATTGCACTGGTCAACCCACAGGAGACCGAGTCCCAGGTCGAGCTGATGGCGCTGAACGCGATCCGCCGGACGACGAGCTGGGACCGGCTGCCATGGATTGCCGCGTCCATACTCGGCAAGCCAGCGGACCCCCCCGCGTGGCTAACGCCGTATCTCGACGCCGGTGGCCGCCCCGTGCTGGACCGAATGGTCGCGCGCATCGCACAACTGCAAGCGGAGACGTCGTGGCGATGAGCGAGCGGTGGATGCGGGCACTGCGCGCGGCTCTCGACGAGTGGGAGCGCCGCGGATCCGGCGCGACGTCGGGGGTCCACGGCGGCGGTGCGATCGCCGCGGCCGAGCGGGCCGCCGCGACCCGGATAGGTGCTCAGTACGTGATTTCAGTCGGCAGCGCCACGATGGGGCTGTACGCCGCCATGTCGGCCGTCGGCGTCTGCTCAGTCGTGCCCGTCCAGGTCGACGTCGACGAGTGGCCGGCGGCCGTAGCGGCGGCCCGGGCGCTCGGCGCGGAGTTGCGGGACTGCGCGGACATCGTCGTGACCTCACGCGACCCGATGCCCGCCGTGGCGCGCGGCGCGATCGTCGTCGAGGATCGCGCGCGGCTGTCCCCGCTGGAGGCGCGGCCCGTCGCTGGCGCGGTCGCCGTCTACTCGCTCGGGCCGGGCAAGGCCGTCGACTGTGGCGAGGGAGGACTGGTTGCAACCGACGACAACGAACTCGCCAAGCGCGTGGTCGCGACCGTGTGCCACCCCGTCCGGCAGGTGATAGCCGGGCTCTCGCCGGACGCAGCCAACCTGGCCAGCCGGATGCACCCGGCCGCGGCCGTCCTGCTGTGGCATCGCCTGCGCACGGGTGCTCAGCCGTCCTGACCCTGAGCGTCGTTGTCGCTGCCCGCGGTCAGGCGCGTCTACCGCCTCGACGGGCCGCACCGGGCGGCTGCCGAAAAGGGGAGGCATCATGGCGAACGAGACGAGTGAGATCACGACCGAACGGGTCTTCGCCGCGCTTACGGCGATGGGCCTGCACGGCATCGAAGTCGACGCCGACGGCGAGCTGGACTTCATCCTGCGCTGCCCGGAGGCCGACGCCCCGATCGCAGTCACGGTCGCGCCGACGGCCTGCTACCTGCGCGTGCAGGCGACGCTGTTGACGACGTACGACGTCGAGCTGCTGCCGTTGCTCTACGCAACGATCCTGCGGCTGCAGTGCGAGACACCGACGGCGAAGGGACTGACGTTCGTGGCCGACCGCGACGGACGGGACCGCGCCCATGTCAACGCCGTCGTCGTGCTGCCGGTCCGGCTCGGCGGTACCGACGAGCAGGTGCACGACTGGGCGGTGTACGGCATCCAGTCGGTCCTAGAGTTCATCGTCGCCGTCGACGCCGCCATGCCCTCGTCTCCGGAGATGCGTGACGACCTCCCCTC
>JAFAQI010000153.1 GCA_019246495.1 Frankiales bacterium
CGCCACGAACCGGACCCTAGTCCGTCCCGTAACCTTTCGGCTCGTGCGCGTCGGCCTCCTCACCCGCGAGTGGCCGCCCGACGTCTACGGCGGCGCCGGAGTGCATGTCGAGTTCCTCGCCCGCGAGCTCCGCGCGCTGGTCGACCTCGAGGTCCAGGCCTTCGCCGCGCACGGCTCGTGGGACCGCCTCGACGCCGCCAACCCCGCGCTTCAGGTCCTCGGCACCGACCTGTCGATCGTCGCCGCCGTCGCCGATTGCGACCTCGTGCACTCCCACACCTGGTACGCGAACCTCGCCGGCCACCTCGCGAAGACGCTGTACGACGTCCCGCACGTTCTGACGTCGCACTCGTTGGAACCGTTGCGTCCCTGGAAGGCCGAGCAGCTCGGCGGCGGCTACCGCCTGTCGTCCTGGGTGGAGCGCGTGTCGATCGAAGCCGCCGACGCCGTCATCGCGGTGTCGGACGGAATGCGTCGTGATGTTTTGGCGGCGTACCCCGAGGTGGACGCCGACCGGGTCCACGTCGTACACAACGGCATCGACACCGAGCTCTTCCGCCCGCGCACCGATCCAGCCGTGCTCGCAAGACTCGGCATCGACACCGATCTGCCGATCGTGCTCTTCGTCGGCCGCATCACTCGCCAGAAGGGGCTGCCGCATCTGCTGCGAGCTGCACGGCAGCTGACCGGCCGCGCGCAACTCCTCCTGTGCGCCGCCTCACCGGACGAGCCCGGCATCGCCGTCGAGGTCGCCGCCCTCGTCGACGAGGCACGCGAGCACCGCACGGTCGTCTGGCTCGACCAGCCGCTCCCCCGCGACGACCTCGTCGTCCTGCTGTCGGCCGCGACTGTGTTCGGCTGCCCGTCCGTCTATGAGCCGCTCGGCATCGTCAACCTCGAAGCGATGGCCTGCGGCACGGCCGTTGTCGCAAGCGCCGTCGGCGGCATCCCGGAGGTCGTCCTCGACGGCGCGACCGGCCGGCTGGTCCCGTACGACGCGGACGATCCGGCGGACTTCGAGGCCGGTCTCGCGGAGGCGATCGACGCGCTGCTCGCCGACCCCGAGCTCGCCCGAAGCATGGGCGAAGCCGGCCGCGCGCGGGCGGAGCAGCACTTCGCGTGGCCGGAAATCGCCCGCCGCACCGTCGCCGTCTACCGCTCGGTGCATGCTGTTCACCATGAACTCGACTCGTAATCTCGCGAGGGAGAACCATGAAATCGATTCGTGAGCTCTGCGGCGTCGACTTCCCGCTGTTTGCGTTCAGCCACTGCCGCGACGTCGTCGCCGCGGTCAGCCGGGCCGGCGGCTTCGGCGTCCTCGGCGGCAGCATGTTCACGCCGGAGTCGCTCGAAGTCGAGCTGAAGTGGCTCGACGACCACGTCGACGGCAAGCCCTACGGCATCGACATCCTCGTGCCGGAGCACCAGTTCGACACGGGCGGCATGACGATCGCGCAGCTGGCTGAGCACCTCCCGACCGAGCACCGGGAGTTCGTCGCCAAGGTGTTGACCGACGCCGGCATCGACATCACCAGCGAGCTCGCCGGCAGCCACGCCGACGTCCCGCCGGCGACGTCTCCCGAGGTCGGCCACGAGCTGATGGACGTCGCGTTCCGTCATCCGATCAAGCTCATCGCCAACGCGCTCGGCATCGCGCCGCCGTGGATGATCGAACGCGGCAAGGCCGAGGGCGTGCCGGTTGCCGCCCTCGTCGGCGCCAAGGAGCACGCGCTGCGTCAGGTCGACGCGGGAGTCGACATCCTCGTGGCGCAGGGGACGGAGGCCGGCGGGCACTGCGGCGAGGTGTCGACGCTCGTCGTCGTACCGGAAGTCGTTCGCGCGATCCGCGCGGTGCGCGAGGTGCCGGTGCTCGCCGCCGGCGGCATCATGACCGGCGCGCAGATGGCCGGCTGCATGGCGATGGGTGCCTCGGGCGCGTGGACCGGGTCGGTGTGGCTGGCGACGCCGGAGTCCGAGGTGTCGGAGACGTTCCGGCAGAAGATGGTGGCGGCGGGCTCACGCGACACGATCCGCTCGAAGGCGCGCACCGGCAAGCCCAGCCGGCAGCTGCGGTCGACCTGGCACGACGCCTGGGAGGGCCCGGACAGTCCCGGCTCGCTTCCACTGCCGTTGATGTCGATCCTCAGCACTCCGGCGTTCGCCCGGATCGACAAGGCCGCCGACAGCGGCAACCCGCAGGCCCGCGAGCTCGCGAGCTACTGGGTCGGCCAGGGCGTCGGTCTCGTCGACAGCGTGAAGTCCGCCGCGCAGGTCGTGCAGGACTTCATGGCCGACTACGCCGACGCGGTCGAGCGCCTGCAGTCCCTCTGACCGGTCAGCTAGCGCCGACGCTCATGAAGGGACAGCGTCGGCGGCCTCGAGCCAGCGCAGGAACGTCCGTACACCGAAACCCGCCGCGCCCTTGCTGATCTCGTGTTCG
>JAFAQI010000163.1 GCA_019246495.1 Frankiales bacterium
GCCGGAGCCTGCGGACCTCCGCACGGCCTGCCGCTACCTGTGCGAGGAGCTGGCGGCGCGCGCACCCGGCCGGAGTGTCGAGGTACGCGTGCCGCCCTACGCCGCGGTGCAGGCCGTGGCGGGTCCGCGGCACACCCGCGGTACGCCGGGAAGCGTCGTCGAGACGGACCCGGTCACCTGGCTCGAGCTGGCGACCGGCCGGCTCGACTGGGCCGCCGCGATGTCGCAGCGGCGGGTCCAGGCGAGTGGCGAGCGAAGCGACCTCTCGCCGTGGCTACCGCTGCTGAGCTGACGCCGCCTCTTGCTCCGCAGCGTCGCGGACGTCGATCACCCGACGGTCGCGCTGCTCGGGCAGCGTGATGACCGGGGGCGCCATGGCGCGGCAGATCTCGTTCACCCATTCCTCGACGTGCGTTGCGTCCCGCCAGTCACCGGCCATCCGCCGCGCCATCATTCGCGCGAGCAGACCGCGAGCGTTGGGCTCGAGCCGGCCGCCAAAGGTCATGTGACCGCGCGCCTCGAGATCGGCCGCGATGCGCTGCACCTGCGCGACGGCCGCGATGTCACCGCGCCGCGCAGAGTCGTCGAGCGGGCCGCTGCTGAACAGCCACACCGGCCGCAGCCGCAGATCGGCGCGGTGCGAGCGGACGAACGCCCGGGCGTCCGGGTGCCAGCGCCCGTTGTAGAGCGCGCCGCCGACGATCGCGATGTCCGCCGGCGCCACCGGTCCGTCCACCCGGGCGGGCCGCACCTCGGCGGTCCAGCCGTGCCGGTGGAACGACTCCGCGATCATCTCGGCGAGCCCGGCGGTGCCGCCGCGGGTCGACCCATAGACCACAAGTGCCTTCATCTGATCCCCCTTGTCCTGATGTCTCCGTCGTACCTCGGGAGGCACCTGAAGGGAATGGCCCGTTTCGACCACTCGCGCGGCTAGACTGGTCGTGACCGGCTTCCCCGCCGCCGATCGCATTGGAGCCTCGCTCGGTGACCACTTCCGTGGCCTACGAGGACGTGCCCATCGACGACGAACAGCCGCCGAAGGACGCCTGCGGCGTGTTCGGGGTCTGGGCGCCGGGCGAGGACGTCGCCAAGCTCACTTACTTCGGGCTCTATGCGCTGCAGCACCGCGGGCAAGAGGCTGCCGGCATGGCCGTCTCCGACGGCACGACTGTCGTAGTCTACAAGGAGCTCGGCCTCGTCGCGCAGGTCTTCGACGAGTCGACACTCACGGCGCTGCACGGGCATCTCGCGATCGGCCACTGCCGCTACTCGACGACCGGTTCGTGCACGTGGGAGAACGCGCAGCCGTCGTACCGGCCCTCCCAGCACGGTGGCGGCATCGCACTGGGCCACAACGGAAATCTGACGAACACCGCGGAGCTCGCGGCCAAGGTGACCGACCCGGGCGACTCGTCCCGCCGGCTGCCGAAGGCGACGAACGACTCCGACCTGGTGACCGCGCTGCTCGCCGGGCATCCAGACCTGTCGCTCGAGGCGGCGGCGATGGAGGTCCTGCCACTCCTGCGCGGCGCGTTCTCGCTGGTGTTCATGGACGAGCACACCCTCTACGCCGCGCGCGACCCGCACGGGGTTCGGCCGCTCGTGCTCGGTCGCCTCGAGCGCGGCTGGGTGGTCGCGTCCGAGACTGCTGCGCTCGACATCGTCGGTGCGTCGTTCATACGCGAGGTCGAGCCGGGTGAGCTCATCGCGATCGACGAGCACGGGCTGCGCACCCAACGGTTCGCCGAGGCGACACCGAAGGGTTGCCTGTTCGAGTACGTCTATCTCGCCCGGCCCGACACTGCGATCGCCGGACGGTTGGTGCACGAGACCCGCGTGGAGGTCGGTCGACGGCTCGCGCGAGAGGCACCCGTCGACGCCGACCTGGTGATCCCGGTGCCCGAGAGCGGTACGCCGGCGGCGGTCGGTTATGCCGAGGCGTCGGGCATTCCTTATGGCACAGGACTCGTCAAGAACTCCTACGTCGGACGTACGTTCATCCAGCCGTCCAACACGATCCGTCAGCTGGGCATCCGGTTGAAGCTCAACCCGTTGCGGTCGGCGATCGCCGGCAAGCGACTGGTCGTCGTGGATGACTCGATCGTGCGTGGCAACACTCAGCGAGCGCTCGTGCGAATGTTGCGGGAGGCCGGCGCGCGCGAAGTGCACGTGCGCATCTCGTCGCCGCCGGTGAAGTGGCCCTGCTTCTATGGCATCGACTTCGCGTCACGCGCCGAGCTGATCGCGAACGGCTTGTCCAGCGACGAGATCTGCGCATCGATCGGCGCAGACTCGCTCGCCTACATCTCGCTCGAAGAGCTGGTCGCGGCGACGATGGTCGACGACGACAAGCTGTGCCGGGCTTGCTTCACGGGGCAGTATCCGATCGACCTGCCGGCGCCCGAGCTCATCGGCAAGCACCTCCTCGAAGGCATCGAGCGCGCCGTGGCGACGGACGCCGACGGCGTGCCGATCGGCGCCCCGGCTGTCGGCGCGGCCGACGCGCTCACCCGTCCGTGACGCCACCTCCGACGGGACAGGCCGGCGCGGCGGAAGGCCGCGCGACCTACGCCGCTGCCGGCGTCGACATCGAGGCCGGCGACCGCGCGGTCGAGCTGATCAAGGGCCGGTTGCGCTCGACCCGGCCGGAGGTCGTCGGCGGTCTCGGCGGTTTCGCCGGACTGTTCCGCATCGACGACCGTCGGCTTCTGGCCACGTCGACCGACGGTGTCGGCACGAAGGTCGCGATTGCTCAGGCGATGGATCGCCACGACACGATCGGCATCGACCTCGTCGGCATGGTCGTCGACGACATCGTTGTCTGCGGCGCGGAACCGTTGTTCATGACCGACTACATCGCGTGTGGTCGCGTCGTACCGGAACGGATCGCCGACATCGTCGCGGGCATCGACGCCGGCTGCGTGCTTGCGGGCTGCGCGCTCGTCGGCGGGGAGACCGCGGAGCATCCGGGACTGCTCGGCCCGGACGACTACGACGTCGCGGGTGCGGCGACCGGTGTCGTCGACGCCGACGCTGTCCTCGGGCCGGAGCGGGTACGGGCCGGTGATGTCGTCATTGCGATGGCGTCGAGCGGTCTGCACTCCAACGGTTACTCACTGGCCCGGCACGTGCTTCTCGACGTCGCGCGGATCGGTCTCGACTCGACCGCGGACCTCGGGGAACCGCTCGGCGAGGTGTTGCTGACTCCGACGCGGATCTATACCAAGGACTGCCTTGCGCTCATCGCGGAGTTGCGGGATGCGGACGGCCACGACGGCGGGGTGCATGCCTTCTCACACGTCACCGGCGGCGGGCTGACGGCGAACCTCGAGCGGGTGTTGCCCGCTGGCTTGACGGCGTCGATCGACCGGTCGTCGTGGACGCCGGCGCCGATCTTCGAGGTGATCGCGAGCCGGGGCAACGTCACCGCGGATGAGATGGAGCGGACGTTCAACCTCGGCGTCGGCATGGTCGCCGTCGTGGCCGCGGCTCAGGCCGATGCGGCGTTGGCGGTTCTGGCGTCGCGGAATGTGCCGTCTTGGGTGGCCGGCGACATCTCCACTACGGAGGCATGAAGGCTCGCATTGAGCAACGCGCGCACCTCAGCGACCGCGGCGATGACACGCTCGTCGTCGTCCGCGCAAGGGATCACGTTGAAAGTGGTGCAGCCGGCGTCGATGTAGGGACTCAGGAACTCCGCCACATTCTGCGGAGTTCCGTACGGCGAGTAGCGCTCGAACGCCTCGAAGGGCGTTTGGTAAAACGCCTGCATCTTGTCGGCGACCTGTTGGCGCGCGATCTGACGGGTGGCGCCGAAGCCGCACCAGACGTTGAGAGCATGCTCGAACTGGTGGGGGTCCCGGCCGACAGCGGCTGCCTGTTGTTCGATCTGCTCGCAGACCGTGGTGAACCGGCGCGGGGATACCCAGATGCCGAGCCACCCGTCGCCGAGCCTGGCTGCACGGCTGACGGCCGCGTCGGATCGCCCGCCGACAACCAGCGGGATGGAAGGAGTCGGGCTGGGGGAGATCACAGCGTTGTCCAATGTGAAGAACTCGCCGTCAAATGAGACCGGCTCGCTCCCACCGAGAGCACGCAGGATGCGTAGGCATTCGTCCATGCGTCGCCCGCGGCTCGTGGGGTCGACGCCGCAGATCTCGAGCTCGTGCGGGTCCTCGCCACCGATTCCGACTCCCAGGGTGAGCCGGCCTGGTGCGATCTGGCTGATTGTGGCGAGTTGGCGGGCGACGACGACCGGATGGCGCAAGGGAAGCAGATAGAGCCCGACGTACACGGGCAGTTGCTTCTGAGCGGCGAGAAGAGCGGTTGCAGTGA
>JAFAQI010000144.1 GCA_019246495.1 Frankiales bacterium
GCCGGACCCCGAGACGCCGGAAGCGGACGCGGCCGAGCAGGCGCAGCCGCTGCTCGACGAGCGGGAGCCCGAGACGTCGGGATCGCTTCCGGAGGCCGACGAGGGTGACCTCGCGAATCACTTCGTGAGGTGCCGATCGACGATGAGGACTATCGCTGAGCCCCGTCGGCGTTAGCCTCCACCGATGACCTCGGCCAACACCGGTGCGCGTCCGGCGCGCCTCCCGCGGTCCGCGCGGCGCAAGCAGCTGCTCGCCGCGGCTCAGGAGATCTTCGTCGCGAACGGTTACCACGCCGCCGCGATGGACGACATCGCCGAACGCGCCGGCGTCAGCAAGCCGGTGCTCTACCAGCACTTTCCCGGCAAGCTCGAGCTCTATCTCGCCTTGTTGGACCAACACGTGCAGGTGCTCGGCGAGCAGGTCCGCACCGCCTTGCAGTCCACGCAGGACAACAAGCAGCGGGTCGAGGGCTGCATCGCGGCGTACTTCGACTTCGTCGACGACCCCGGCGGCGCGTTTCGACTCGTGTTCGAGTCCGACCTGCGCAACGACCCGGCGGTCCGCGAGCGGGTGGAGCGGTCACTCCAGATCTCGGTCGACGCGCTGGCCGACACAATCGCCCGCGACACGGGTCTGGGTCGCGACGATGCCGAGCTGCTCTCCTGCGGTCTCGCCGGTCTCGCCGAGGTGAGTGCGCGGTGGTGGCTCGACTCGGCGACGGGTGACGGCACCGGCCGCATCGACAAGGAACGCGCAGTCGCGCTGCTCTCCGGACTCGCCTGGCGCGGCATCAGCGGCTACCCACGCGTGTCGGACAACACGAGCTAGTTGACCTAGGAGCTCGCGCGGTCAGCCGCTCTGCGACTGGGCCTCGTCTCTCTCGCATCGCTTCGCTGGCTCGCCCCGACGAGACCACGTCGCTGCCGCGGCCGCCCCGCGCTCGCCCCGACGAGACCACGTCGCTGCCGCGGCCGACCGCGCTCGGGCTCACCCCAGCGGCTAGTGTCGTCGGCATGGAGGTCCGGATCGGCGTCAAAGGCGCGCCACGCGAGCTCGTCGTCGACAGCAACCAGTCCGCCGACGAGATCCAGAAGATCGTCGACAGCGCTCTCAAGGACGGCGCACCGACGGTGACGCTGACCGACGACAAAGGCCGCCGCGTCGTCGTGGCTGCCGACAAGCTCGCCTACATCGAGATCGCCGAGTCCGAAGGTCGCCGCGTCGGCTTTGGTGCCCTCTAGCTCTTAACTAGCGAGACCGAGTGCGGACATGCGTTCCGCGTGGCGTTGGGTGAGTCGGGCGAGCAACGCGCCGACCTCCGCGAGGTCGCCGGTTCCGCCGACGATGAGCCGGGCGAGCGCGTCGCGGTCCACAGCGACACGTTGCGCCTGCACCAACGCTTCACCGACGAGTCGCCGGGCCCACAACGCCAGCCGTCCGGCAACGGCTGCGTCGGCCGCGATCGCAGCACGCACGTGCTCGACCGCAAAGGCCGCGTGACCGGTGTCAGCCAATACGTCGAGGACGAGAGTCTTCGTCACCGCGTCGTCGACGAACTCGACGACCTCGCGATAGAAGTCCGTCGCGAAGCCGTCGCCGACGTAAGCCTTCACGAGTCCTTCGAGCCAGTCCGCCGGCGCGGTCGAGTCGTGGAAAGCGTCAAGCGGTACGACGAACGGCGCCATCGCCTCGCCCGGATCGACGCCGAGCGCGGCAAGGCGATCGCGCAGCTTGACGAAGTGGCCGAACTCCGCGACGGCCATCTCACCGAGTGCCGCTTTGTCGGCAACGCTCGGCGCGAGTCGCGCGTCGTCGGCGAGGCGCTCGAAGGCAATCAGCTCGCCATAGGCGAGCACGCCGAGCAGGTCGACAGTCGCCTGTTGCCGCTCGGCGTCGGTCATGACGTCGGTCCACTCAGCCATCGCCGGCACCCTACCGGCGCGAAACACAACCCGCCGGTAGGCTGTTGTCCGTCACATCCGCCTTGCACCATCGCTGCAGGGCGTCATCTCCGCGGCAGATCGCGGGTGTCGGGGCTACGCAGACGGTCTCGGCGCAACGAGACCATCTGAGGACCACCACGTGAAGACCTTCGCCGATCTCGGCGTGGCCGACGACATCGTCGCCGCCCTCGCCGCCAACAACATCGTCAATCCGTTCCCGATCCAGGCGCTCGCGATCCCGCTCGCGTTGAAGAACCACGACCTCATCGGCCAGGCGCGAACCGGCACCGGCAAGACGATGGGCTTCACCGTCCCGATCCTGCAGAAGGTCACATCGAACGACCCGACGGGCAAGCCTCAGGCCCTCGTCGTCGTACCCACCCGCGAGCTCGCCCTCCAGGTCACCCGCGACGTCGACATGGCCGGCGCAAACCGCGGCACGCGTGTGCTCACCGTCTATGGCGGCCGGTCCTACGAGCCGCAGCTCGACGCACTGCGCAAGGGCGTCGACGTCGTTGTCGGTACGCCGGGGCGCCTGCTCGACCTCGCCGGACAGCGCGCGCTCGACCTCTCGCATGTCAGCGTGCTCGTGCTGGACGAGGCCGACGAGATGCTCGATCTCGGCTTCCTGCCGGACGTCGAGCGCATCGTCGCGCTGGTCCCGCCGAAGCGGCAGACGATGCTGTTCAGCGCGACGATGCCGGGACCGGTCATCGCGTTGTCGCGGCGTTATCTGACTCACCCCACGCACGTCCGCGCCGAGTCACCCGACGAGAGCGCGACCGTCCCGACCACCGCGCAGTTCGTCTTCCGCACCCACCACCTCGACAAGCCCGAGGTGCTCGCCCGCGTCCTGCAGGCGGACGGCCGCGGGCTCGTGATGGTGTTCACCCGCACGAAGCGATCGGCCGACCGCATCGCGGCCGACCTCACCGACCGCGGCTTCGCCGCCGCCGCCGTTCACGGCGACCTGGGGCAGGGCGCACGCGAGCAGGCATTGCGCGCCTTCCGCAACGGCAAGGTCGACGTCCTCGTTGCCACCGATGTCGCCGCTCGCGGCATCGACGTTGCGGGCGTCACCCACGTCGTGAACTACGAGTGCCCGGACGACGAGAAGACCTACCTCCACCGGATCGGCCGCACTGGCCGCGCCGGCGAGGCCGGCGTCGCGATCACCCTCGTCGACTGGGAGGACGGCTATCGCTGGGGGATGATCAACAAGGCGCTCGACCTGCCGTTCCCCGAGCCGGAAGAGACCTACTCCACGTCCCCGTGGCTCTACGAGGAGCTCGAGATCCCGGCGGAAGCGACCGGCCGGCTCCCCCGTGCGCAGCGGACCCGCGCCGGTCTTGCGGCCGAAGAAGTCGAGGACCTGGGTGAGACCGGGCGTCGCCGGCCGCCGGCGGAAGGCTCCCGGGGCAGCGGCGGTGGACGCGGGCAGAGCGACCGTCCTCGCGGCGACCGGAACCGCTCCGGGCGCACCGGCGGGCGGAGCGGCGACCGCGAGGCCACGTCCGCCGCCGGCGATGACGCCGCCCCGGTGCTGGGCCAGCGCAAGTCCCGGCCGCGGCGTCGCCGGCGCCTGTCCGGCGGCCCGTCCGGAGACTCCCCGGCGCCATCCGCACCGGCGGACTCCGGCGGCACCGCCGGCTGACGGCACCCGTACGGCGGTCAAGGCAGGCATTCCCGGCACCGAAGATCAGATGTCGGGAGGAGCCGAACCGTGTCGTTGCGCACCGTCGGTGGTCACGAGACCGCCGAGACCATCGATGACCTGAAGGTGTGGCTGCGGGGTCTCGAGGGCTGCCCGCCCGTGACCCGCTCCGTCGTCGCCACATGCGACCGTCCGGCACATGCCGGTGAGCCCGCGACCTGGTTCTACGTCGAGGCCGACCCGACCGCCGGCGTCGCGCGGCTGCGTTGCCTCGCCTGCGGCAACGCGCACCCGGTCCTCGACTCGGAGGAACGGTGGACGTTCCCCGGCGCTTGGTCGTGCGTCAACTGCAACCAGTCCATCGCCGAGGTCGCCTTCGGTGTCCACGACCACAACGGTCGCGCGAGCTGGCTCGTGATGGCGGTGCGCTGCGTCGAGTGCGGTCATCTGCACGGCGCGACGGACCTGGTCGTCGACAACGTCCCGACCGACGACCTGCTCGCGCAGCTCTGAGCAAGGGCAGCACCACGGCCGCATAGCCTCACGGCGTGCTGCGGCTCGTCGTACTGTCCGACACGCATGTGCCCCGGCGGGCCCGCGACCTTCCCGATCAGCTGTGGCGGGCCGTGGACGCAGCCGACGTCGTGATCCACGCGGGTGACTGGGTCGACATCGCGCTGGTGGACCAGCTGGCGGATCGTGCCAAGCGCCTCGTCGCGGTGTGGGGCAACAACGACGGCCCGGACATTCGCGCGCGGCTGCCTGAGACCGCGACCGCGGACCTCGAGGGCGTCCGGCTCGCGGTGGTGCACGAGACGGGTGCGCGCACCGGACGGGAGATGCGCTGCGACCGCGCGTTTCCGGAGACTGACCTGCTCGTCTTCGGCCACAGCCACATTCCCTGGGACAGGGTGACGCCGAACGGGTTGCGGTTGCTCAATCCGGGCTCGCCGACCGATCGCCGCCGCCAGCCCACGGGCACCTTCGTGACGGCAACTGTGCGTCGCGGCCGGCTCGACGACGTGACCTTCGTGCCCGTCGTCCGCGGCTGACGGGCAACGGCACTCAGAGCCGGACGGTCACCCTCGTCCACGAGCCGCGGCCGCAGGACGGACACCGCATGAACGTCCCGAACGGCCGGCGGAAGAACCCGATCGTCGATTCGCGCTCACCGTGACCCAGCCCGATCGACAGCACGAACGCGGGGATCGCAGCGCGCACCGCGGACGCGAACGACAGCACCGTGCGGTCATCGCATCGGCTGCAGTCGACGGTCACCGACCCGACCGGCGGCGCGTCGTTCGTCTCCGGGCTCGACGACGAGAACAGCGCCCGCTTGCCCTCGATGTCGTGCAGCGTCGGTCGTGCAGTGTCGAGGTCCGGCACGCGCGTCCGCAGGCGATCGAACCGGCCCGTCGCTGTCGCCGTACGCCGGGGAGTCGTCACGTGCGCACGCCTTCCGCGGCAGCCAGGTCGATGACGCGGTCCACCTCGTCAGTCGACGTTGCGTCGACCGTCGAGCCGATGTCGACCGACGACGCTGCACCGTCGGTGATGTGGTCGTCGGTGATGCCGGCGTCCGCATCCTCCGGCTTGTCGCTGACGTCGGCGATCCGCCGGGCGAGCGCGCGGTAACCGGCCGCGCCGGGCGTCCGACCGGCTGTGCGCAGGATCGACCTGCCCGTCGCGGGCGCCTCGGCGAACCGCACCGACTTCGCGATGGGCGGCGTGATCACATCGAGGCCGTATCGCGTCGACACGTCGGCAAGCACCTCGCGGGCATGCGTCGTACGGCTGTCGAACAACGTCGGCAGCACACCGAGCACCGACAGCCCGCGGTTGGTAAGTCGCTGGACGTCGTGCACGGTGTCGAGCAGTTGGCCGACTCCGCGATGCGACAACGTTTCGCACTGCAACGGCATCAGCACCTCGTCGGCGGCAGTCAACGCGTTGATCGTCAACACACCGAGCGACGGCGCGCAGTCCAACAGGATCACGTCGTACGACGGACGGACCTCGTCGAGAGCAAGACGCAACGTGTATTCGCGGCCGGTGCGCGACAGCAACATCGCTTCGCAACCGGCGAGCTCGATGGTCGACGGCAGTAGATCCGGACCGTCCGGGGTGGGGTGAATGGCCATCGACGCGGCGACGCGACCGAGCAGGACGTCGTGCACCGACAGCTCGACGGTGTCGGGATCGAGGCCGAGCGAGAACGTCAGGCAGGCCTGCGGGTCGAGGTCGACGAGCAGCACGCGTTCCCCGAGCTCGGCCAGCGCAGCACCGAGCGAAGCGACGGTCGTGGTCTTGGCCACGCCGCCCTTCTGGTTTGCCACGGCGATGGTGCGGCAATCAGTCACGGTGCGGTCCAGATTCCGGGGGTAGTCGGACGGAGTC
>JAFAQI010000371.1 GCA_019246495.1 Frankiales bacterium
CGGTGGCAACTGGTCGGCATCTCCGGCCGACCCTCGACGTCGTGCCACGGCTGCACGCCCACCGGTACCTTCGCCGCGAGCTGGCCGCGTTACGGCGATCCGGCGCCGCGACCGTCGCTTTCGAGCCAGGAGCCGAGCTGCTCTCCGTCATGGGGGTCAACCCGCTCCGCGGTGCGCGCATCGACGAGATCGAGCAGATGTCCTATGAGCAGGCGTGCGCGCATCTCGACGCGGCCCCCGACATCACAGCGCTGTTCGGTCCGGCAGCAGCCACCGCCGCCGGCTGAGCCCCCGCCCGGCCGCCTCGGTCGATCGCCGTTCGAGGCGGCGCCGCCTGTGACACGCTGGCGGCGATGGTGCCGGCAGTCATCCTCACGTGGATCCCGGTCGTGCTGCTGCTCGACCGCGACGCCTCGCTGGGCCAGCAGCGGCTGCTCGGCGTCGGCACCTGGCTCTTGCTGCTCGCCCTGCTCAGCCGCGAGGACAACCGCACCCGCGTGCAGGTCGCGGTGGTCGTCGCGTTCGCGACGGCGGTCGAGTACTGCTTCGCCGGCTGGCTCGGCGTCTACATCTACCGGCTGCACGAGCACGGCTTCAACGCCGTGCCGTGGTTTGTCCCGCCCGGTCACGGTCTGGTCTATCTCGGCGCTCTCGCCATCGGTCGGTCGCCCTACGTCGTACGCCACCGCCGTCCATTCGTCACCACGACCGTGGTCGTCGCGGCCGGCTATGCGTTCTGGGGACTCGCGATCAGTGCCCGGCACGACGTGCTCGGAGCGTTCTGGTTCGGCTGCCTGGTCGCGTTCCTGCTCTGGCGTAACCGGCAGCCGCAGAATGTGACTCCCAGTGCGACGCCAGGCGCGCTCGTCTTTGTCGGCGCGTTTGTCGTCGTGACCTATCTCGAGCTGCTCGGCACGGGCATCGGCACGTGGACGTGGCAGGCGCGCGACCCGATCCTCGGCATCGTGTCGATCGGCAACCCGCCGTCGGGCGCGGCCGGCGGCTATGGGTTCTTCGACGCGGCTGCGCTTTCCCTGACGCCGCGGCTGTTGCAGTGGCTCGGGTCAGCCCGGCGCAAGCAACGCGAGGGCGTCGTCGTGCAGCAACCCGTTGCTGCACATCACGCTGCCGCCACCGGGTCCGCGGACGCCTGACAGGTCGGTGAACCGGCCGCCGGCCTCCTCGACGATCGGTTGCAGCGCGGCGAGATCCCACAGCGAGACCTCGGGCTCGCACGACAGGTCGACCGCCCCCTCGGCGACGAGCATGTGCGACCAGAAGTCGCCGAAGCCGCGGGTCCGCCACACCGCACGGGTGAGGTCGAGGAAGCCGTCGAGCGACCCGCGCTCCCCCCAGCCCTGCAAGGACGAGTAGGCGAGGAACGCGTCACCGAGCGCGTTGACCTTTGACACGTGACACGGCACCGGCGCACCGCCGCCGTACGACGTCCACGCGCCGCTGCCCCGAGCCGCCCACCACCGCCGGCCGAGGGCCGGCGCCGACACGACGCCGAGCACGATGTCGTCCTCGCTCTGCAGCGCGAGCAGAGTCGCCCACACCGGGGCGCCGCGGACGAAGTTCCTGGTGCCGTCGACCGGGTCGACGATCCACCGTCGCGTCGACGCGCCGCTCTCGCCGTACTCCTCGCCAAGCACCGCGTCACCGGGCCGGTCCACCCCGAGCCGCTCCCGCACCGCGGTTTCGACCGCGCGGTCCGCGTCGCTCACCGGGGTGAGGTCGGGCTTGGTCTCCACGGCCAGATCGACCGCGCCGAAGCGCTGCATCGTCACCGCGTCCGCGGCGTCGGCCAACTCCAGCGCCAGCGCGAGGTCAGCCGTCACGTCCGCCACCCGCCGAACCTTACGGCGACGCCGTGCTTGACACGAATGGCCTTCGTGTAAACACTCCCACCTAATGACCGAACGGGGTTCGACACGCGACGCGCTGCTCGACGCCGCCTACGACGCCGCCGTCACGGGGGACTGGGCCGGCACGCGGATGCTCGACGTCGCGCGCGCGGCAGGCGTCAGCCGGCAGACGCTCTACAACGAGTTCGGCTCCAAGGACGCCCTCGCCGCGGCGCTCGCCATGCGCGAAGCCGCGCGGTTCATCGAGGACACCGAGCACGCGCTGGACGACGCGCATCCCGATGGCCCGATCCAGGCGATCGCCGCCGCTGCGCTCTCGACGCTTCAGCGCGCGGCCGACCATCCGTTGCTCAAGGCGGCGCTCGTCGACGACAACGGCGGCCTGCTCAGCTACCTGACCACTCGCGGTGAGCCGGTTGTCAGCGCAGCCCGCGCGAGCTTCGAGACCTACTACGCGACGCACTGGCCGGAGCTGTCCGCCGAGTCGATCGCGCTCGCTGCGGAGGCCATCACCCGGCTCACGCTGTCCTACATCGTGCTGCCCGCCGCCGTACCCGCCGAGACCATCGCCAGCCAGTTCGCCGAGCTCGCCCGCAAGCTCCTCCGAGAGGAACGTCCATGAGCAGCGCCCCGAAGTACGCCCGTCCGGTCGACGTCAACGAGCGCTGGCACGTCGATGTGAACAGCCCGACGCAGTTCACCTGGGAGTACGACGACGGTCGCGACCGGCTGCTCAGCCTCTACCAGAAGGGCAAGGACAAGCAGTGGGACACGACCAAGCGCATCGACTGGTCGATCCCCGTCGTCGAGCACAACCCGATCGGTCTTCCGGACGAGTTCAACCCGTTCCGCGGTGTGGACTTCTGGGAGAAGTTCACGCAGCAGGAGAAGGACCACTTCTCGCAGATGCAGGCGGCGTGGACGTGGAGCCAGTTCCTGCACGGTGAGCAGGGCGCGATGGTCGTCTCCGCGCGCATCGTCGAGACGGTGCCGGACCTCGACTCCAAGTTCTACGCCGCGACGCAGACGATGGACGAGGCGCGTCACGTCGAGACGTTCGCGCGCTTCCTGCAGGACAAGGTCGGCATGATGATGCCGGTCAACGACGACCTCGCGAAGCTGCTCGCCGAGGCGCTCGTCGCCAAGGAGTGGGACTACGCCTATCTCGGCATGCAAGTGCTCATCGAAGGTCTCGCGCTCGCGGCGTTCGGCGTGTTCCGGGACATGGCCACCAACCCGCTGGCGAAGCAGCTGCTCGCCTACGTGATGCAGGACGAGGCGCGGCACGTCGCGTTCGGTCGCATGGCGCTGCGCGACTACTACGCCGACCTCACCGAGAAGGAGCGCGACGAGCGCGAGGAGTTCGTCGTCGAAGGCTGCTGGCTCATGCGCAACCGCTTCCTCGGCCGCGAGGTCTACGAGACGCTCGAGCTCGACGTCGAGCAGTGCCTGGACATCTCCGAGAACAGCGAGATCACCAAGGCGTTCCGCGGTCACCTCTTCAGCCGCATCGTGCCGTGCGTCAAGGACATCGGCCTGTGGGGCGAGAAGGTGCAGAAGTGCTACGCCGAGATGGGCGTGCTCGACATGGCCGGCTTCAATCTCGACGAGCTGATGAAGGCCGACGAGGACTACGCCGAGCAGATCGACCGCGAGAAGAAGGAGTTCGCGCAGCGCGCGGCCGAGGTCGATGAGGCCATCGCCCTCGGTTCATCAGCCTGACTTGCTCGTCCGACTGACCGTGACCGGCGTAGCTGCGCCGGTCAGAGCTCGACCGAGCCGCCGGTCCGCCAGTAGACGTTGTGGTCGCGGCTGAGAAATCCCTCGTCGACGAGGTAGCGGCGTAGCGCAGCCGTGTCGGGGTGGAACGCGCGCAGGAACGCGTTGACCTCGCGCTCCGGGTAGCGCACGCCGATCTCGAACACGCGGCACACGTGGTCGAGGATGACGAGCCGCTTCTGCCGGGCCAGCGGGATCTGCGTGAGTCGGCCGCCGCGCAGAAACGTGCGCAGCACCCGCGCGCTGTCCGCATCGACGTCGCCGACGTCGTCCGGCGCCTCACGCGGCCGCGCGTCCCGTGCGATCTCCTTCAGGCGGGCGACGTCGAACTCCCACGACTGGTCACCGCGCGTCACGAGCCCGCCCGCTTCGAGCCGGCTCAGCGCTTCGAGCACCCGGCGCTTCGGCAGCCCGGTGGCAGTGGTGACCTCGTCGGTCGTCACCGCGCCGAGCAGCAACGCGCCGACGACTCGCAACCGCTGCTCGTCGGCGAGCAGCGCGAGGGCGTCGCTCGCGTCATCCACCCGTCGATTGTCTCCGGCGGCGCAACCGTCATTCGGACGTGCGGCTGACGAGCAAGCGCCGCAACGAGTCGAGACGCTCCGGATGCGCGTGGCCCGCGGCGACCCACTCGTCGAGACAGCACACCTCGGGGTCGAGATGGTCGCAGTCGTTCGGGCAGTCGGCGGTGCCCGGCGAGAGGTCGGGGAAGCACGCGACGAGACGGTTGGTGTCGACGTGCGCGAGACCGAAGGAACGGATGCCCGGGGTGTCGACGACCCACCCGCCGCCGGGCAGCGGCAGCGCGATGGCAGCTGTTGTCGTGTGCATGCCCTTGCCGGTCGCGGTGCTGACCGCACC
>JAFAQI010000232.1 GCA_019246495.1 Frankiales bacterium
CCGCCGCCGCTCGAGGCCGGAGCACTGCGCATCGTGCCGCTCGGCGGGCTCGCCGAGATCGGCCGCAACATGACCGTCTTCGAGCACGCCGGCCGGTTGCTCGTCGTCGACTGCGGCGTGCTGTTTCCGGAAACCGACCAACCCGGCGTCGATCTGATCCTTCCGGACTTCACGATCCTGCGGGACCGGTGGGACGACCTCGAGGCGGTTGTGCTGACCCACGGTCACGAGGACCACATCGGCGCGATTCCTTATCTGTTGCGCGAGAAGCCCGATGTGCCGCTCGTCGGCTCGCGGCTCACGCTCGCGTTGATCGAGGGCAAGCTTCAAGAGCACCGCATCACGCCCTACACCCTCGAGGTGCGCGAGGGGCAGACCGAGCAACTCGGTCCGTTCGCATGCGAGTTCTTCGCCGTCAACCACTCGATCCCCGACGCACTCGGCGTCGCGATCAAGACCGCGGCCGGCGTCGTGCTGCACACCGGCGACTTCAAGATGGACCAGCTGCCGCTCGACGGTCGCATCACCGACCTCGGCGGCTGGGCACGGCTCGGCCGTGAAGGCGTCGACCTGCTCATGAGCGACTCGACGAACGCCGAGGTGCCAGGCTTCGTCACTCCCGAACGCGAGATCGGACCGGTGCTCGACGACGTGTTTCGCAAGGCGCGGCGGCGGGTCATCGTCGCGTGCTTCGCGTCGCACGTGCACCGGGTGCAGCAGGTGCTCGACGCGGCGCATGCACATCAGCGGCGGGTGGCGTTCATAGGACGGTCGATGGTGCGCAACATGGGCATCGCGCGCGACCTCGGCTACCTGACGATCCCGCCCGGGCTCATCGTCAACCTCGACGAGGTCGAGAACCTGCCGCCTGAGCAGGTCTGCCTCGTGTCGACCGGTTCGCAGGGCGAGCCGATGTCGGCACTGTCGCGGATGGCGAACCGCGACCACCACCAGATCCGCATCGAGCCCGACGACACGGTCGTCCTCGCGTCGTCACTCGTGCCGGGAAACGAGACCGCGGTCTGGCGGGTCGTCAACGGACTGACTCGGTGGGGCGCTGTTGTCGTACACAAGGAGACCGCGCTCGTGCACGTCAGCGGCCACGCGCCCGCGGGTGAGCTGCTCTACGTGCTGAACATGACTCGGCCGTCCAACGTGCTGCCGATCCACGGCGAGTGGCGGCACCTGCGCGCGCACGCCGAGCTCGCAGTGCAGAGCGGGGTGCCGCGGGAGAACGTCGTCGTCGCCGAGGACGGAGTTGTCGTCGACCTCGTCGACGGTCGCGCGCGCGTCGTCGGCGCGGTGCCGGCGGGTTACGTCTACGTCGACGGGCTCGCGGTCGGTGACGTCGGCGAGACGTCGCTGAAGGACCGTCGCATCCTAGGCGGCGAAGGCTTCGTCACGGTGGTGGTCGTCGTCGACTCGGTCACCGGCAAGGTGGCCGCGGGTCCCGAGATCCTCGCGCGTGGTTTCTCGGAGGACGCTGCGGCGTTCGAAGAGGTGCGCCCGCTCATCGAGGAAGCACTCGCCGGCGCGGCACGCGAAGGCGTGTCGGAGGTCCATCAGCTCCAGCAGCTCGTCCGGCGCACGATCGGCAAGTGGGTCAGCGACACCTATCGCCGGCGACCGATGGTGATCCCGGTCGTCATCGAGGTCTGACGGTTCGCGACTTGTCAGAACCTGAACGGGCTCAGGCGCCACCACGTTCTGACAAGCCGCGGAGCACCACTGGCAGGGCGGTGGCCAGGCGCTCGTAGTGCTCCGGCACGTTGTAGAGCTGGCCGCAGATCCGCACGAACGACTCGCCTTCGTGATGCGTGACATAGGCCGTCACGCCGTGCTCGACCGTCAACCGATGACCGAGCGTCTCGCCGGCCAACTTGTCGATCGGCGCCGGCAACGCGACAAGCCGCATCGCCGCCGTCATGTCGTCGCGGATCGGCACCCGGGTCGACAGGTGGTCGGCGACGACCGTCGCGCCGTCCGTCACGAGCTGGTGCTGGTGGCGGCGTACGACGTCCCAGCCCAGCTCGTCCCAGAAGTCCAGCGCAGCCGGAATCGCCAGCAGGGGGATGGGGTCGAACGTGCCGGTCCAGTCGAACGCCGGCTGGAACCCACGGCGATGGTCGTGCGACGCGACCAGCGGGCGGATCCGGTCGTGCCACCGCGGCGCGACGCGCAACGCCGCGCAGCCGCGGGGTGAGCACACCCACTTGTGCAGGTTGCCGACCCAGAAGTCGGCGCCGATCGCCGCGAGGTCGACCGGCACCTGGCCCGGCGCGTGGGCACCGTCGACGAGGACCGGGAGCCCGCGCGCGTGCACCGCGGCGACGATGTCCGCGACGGGGAAGACCATGCCGGTCGCCGATGCGATGTGGTCGATCACGACGAGCCGGGTGCGCTCGGTGATGGCATCGGTTACCGCTGCCACGACGCCCGCCTGGTCGATGTCGAGCGGCAGCGACACCTGCGTGGCCTCGACCCCGTGTGCGCCGAGCACGGTGAGCTGCTCCGCCACGGCCGGGTAGCGGTGGTCCGTCGCCACCACGTGGTCGCCGGGCTGCAGGCCGAACCCGGCCAGGACCGTCGCCGTGCCGGTCGTCGCGTTGCCGACGAACACGAGCTCCTCGGGTGAGGCGTTCAGGAACGCCGCCACGCGCTCCCGGACGTCACCGACCAGGCCCGGCCAGCGCCGCATGAACACGTCGGTGGGATTGGCTTCGATGTCGGCCCGGATGCGGGCGGCCGCCTCGGCCACCGGCCGGGGGAGCGCACCGAATCCGCCGTGGTTGAGATAGGCGACGGCCGGGTCGATCAGCCAGTCCGTCCGGGTCAGGGTCGGTGCCGTCGTCATGGCCCCGGACGCTACTCACCTCCTCCGACGCCCGTCGCCCGGTTTCCGGCGCGCCGTGTGACCTGTGGG
>JAFAQI010000498.1 GCA_019246495.1 Frankiales bacterium
CGCGCCATCGATCTCGACCTGGCCGGAGTCGGGATGCTCGAGTCCGGCGATGACGCGCAGCAGCGTCGACTTGCCGCCGCCACTCGGGCCGAGGAGGGCGGTGAGCGATCCGCTCGGGATGTCGACGGATACGTCCCGCAGCGCGGCGAAGTCGCCGAAGTTCTTCGAGACTCCTTGCACCCGGATGCTCATTTGTTCCCCCCGCGCGGCCGCAGGAAGCGGCTCACGATCAACGACACGACCGCGACGATAACCAGCGCGGTCGCCGCGGCGTAGGCGCCGGTCTGGTCGAAGTTCTGGTATTCCTGCTGCACATAGATCGTCACCGTCTGCGTCTTGCCGACGATACGTCCCGAGACGACAGCAACCGCGCCGAACTCACCCAGCGACCTCGCGAGCGCGAGCACAACGCCGTAAGCGAGCGCGCCACGGATTGACGGCAACGTGATGCGCACAAACCGCTGCAAAGCGTTGGCGCCGAGCGTCGCGGCCGCCTGCTCCTGCTCGTCGCCGATCTCCTCGAGCACGGGCATGACCGCGCGTACGACGAGAGGCAGCGCGACAAACGTCGTCGCGATGACCATGCCGGGCAGCGAGAAGATAATCGGGAAACCGTGGCGGACCAGCCAGCCACCGGCCGTCGCGTTGCTCCCATAGACGAGGATCAGCGCGAGACCGACGACGACCGGCGAGACGGCGATCGGCAGGTCGATCACGGCGTCGAGCAGCCGGCGCCCGGGGAAGCGGTGCCGCACCAGAAGGATCGCTGCAGCGACGCCGAACACCGTGTTGAGGATCACCGCGAGCGCGGCGACCTCACCTGTCACGAGAAACGCGTGCTCGGCGGCGCTGGTCGTCAGCGCGTGCCACACCGGCGTGAGTCCGTGCTTGAACGTTTGGTAGAGGATCACGCCGACGGGAAGCAGCAGCAGGAAGAAGAGATACGTCAACGCGACGCCGCGCATCGTCCAGCGCGTGACGCCGCCGCCGCTCGGCGCGCGCCGCGCGACGGTCTGGCTAGTCACGGCGCGCCACCCAGCGCTGGATGACGTTGAGCAGGACGAGGACGATCAGCGCGACGACCAGCAGCACCGTCGACACCGCCGCGGCGCCGTGCACGTTGTCGCTCTGGATCTGGCCGAAGATGTTGACCGCCGCGACCTGCGTCTGCCGCGGGACGTTGCCGGAGATGAGAACCGTCGATCCGAACTCGCTCAGCGCGCGAGCAAACGCCAGTGCGGTGCCGGCCGCCATTGCCGGCGCGATCGTCGGCAGCACGATGCGGCGGAAGATCGTCAGCGGACCGGCACCCAGTGACGCTGCCGCCTCTTCCATGTCCCGGTCGAGCTCCAGCAGCACCGGCTGCACGGTCCGTACGACGAACGGCAGCGTGACGAACAGCAGCGCGACCAGCACGCCGGTCCGCGCATAAGCGAGATTCAGGCCGATCGGCGACTGCACGCCGTAAAGCAGCAGCAGCGTCAGGCCCGCGACGATCGTCGGCAGCGCGAACGGCAGGTCGATCACCGTGTCGAACAGCTGCCGCCCGGGGACCTTGTCGCGCACGAGCACCCACGCGATGAGCGTGCCCATGACGAGGTTGACCAGGGCGACGACCAACGACAGCCCGACGGTCAGCTCGAGCGCCGACCACGCGTCGGGCGTGTGCACGCTTGCCCAGAAGGCGCTCCAGCCGCCCGTGGTCGACTTCGCGACGACGAAGCCGAGCGGGATGAGCACGATGACACTGAGATAGACGACGACGAGCCCGCCCGTGAGGGCGGGCCCGAACGCCGGACGGGACCAAGTCCGTCCTCGCCGCACCGGGGGTGCGGCGAGGACGGCGGCGTCACTTGGAAGTGCTGACACCGAGCCCCTGCTCGATCTTCGCCAGGACGCCGCTGGCCGGGTCGAAGAACTTCGTCGACACCGTGCTCCAGCCGCCGAACTTGTCGATCGTGAACAGGCCCGTCGGCTGCGGGAAGGTCCGCGTGGCATCGGCCGTGACGACCGGGCGGTAGCCGTTGTCCGAGAAGATCTTCTGCGCCGTGTCGGTGTAGAGGAACTTCACGAACGCCGCGGCCTGCACCGGGTGCTTGCTGTTGGACGTGACGGCGACCGGGTTCTGGATCAGGATCGTGTTCGCCGGGACCGTGTAGTCAATCGCCTGCCCGTTCTGCTGGGCAAAGATCGCGTCGTTCTCGTAGGAGAGCAGCGCGTCACCCTTGCCGCCGACGAACGTCTGCAGCGACGCGCGGGCACTGTCGTCCTGCACCGGCACGTGGTGGAACAGCTGGCCGAGGTAGGCCTCCGCCTGCGCGGGTGTCTTGCCCTCGGCGATGGTCCCGCCGTACGCCGCCATCACGTTCCAGCGCGCGCCGCCCGAGGTGAACGGGTTCGGGGTGATGACCTGCACGCCCGGCTTGACGAGGTCCGGCCAGTCGAGCAGGTGCTTGGGGTTGCCCTTGCGGGTGGCGATGACGACGACCGAGTTGGTGACGTTGCCCTTGTATTGGTTGCTGTCCCAGTTGCTCGCCACGAGGTTGGCGTCGACGAGGCGCTTCATGTCAGGCGCAAGCGAGAAGGCGACGACGTCGGCGGGCTGGCCGGCGGCGACCGCGCGGCTCTGGTCGCCCGAGGCGCCGTAGGACTGGCTGAACGTCACGTTCTTGCCGGCCGGGGTCTTCTGGAAGGCAGCGATGATCTTCTCATACGCCGCCTGCGGCGTGGAGTAGGCGACGAGGGCGAGGTTGACCTTGGCGCCGCCGCTCGACGGCTTGCCGTTGCTGCTCCCTCCGCAGCCCGTCAACGCGAGCACCGCCGCGCCACCGAGTGCCGCCGCGCTTAGGACCGTCTTCCGCACCGTGCCTCCCGTTCAAGCTCTGCCGAATGAGGTATCTGGATAATTCCGCTCCAGATTGCTCACTAAAATGTAGCAGATCACTTGAGTTGCTGCCAGCAGGCGCCCCGGCGTGCGTCAGATAGCCCGGCGGGCGATCGCGAGGAAGGCGTCGTTCTCCTCGTCGGTGCCGATCGTCACCCGCACGCCGTCACCGGCGAACGGCCGCACGATCACGCCGCGGTCCAGGCACGCAGCAGCGAAGTCCGCGCTCCGCTCCCCCAGCGGCAGCCACACGAAGTTGGCCTGCGACGGCGGTACGTCGAACCCCGCCGCCAGGAGCTCACCGCGGACCCGCTCACGCTCGGCGACCGTGAGCTTCGCGCGGCGCGTGACCTCCTCGCCGTCCGCCAGGGCCGCGATGGCAGCCGCCTGCGCGAGTCCGCTCACGCTGAACGGCACCTGGCACTTCCGCGCCGCCGCGACCACCTCAGGCGCGGCCAGGCAGTAGCCGACGCGCAGCCCGGCGAGCGCATAGGCCTTGGAGAAGGTGCGCGTCACTGCGACGTTGGGCCGGTCCGCGAACAAGGCGAACGCGTCCGGCACGGCCGCCGGGTCGACGTACTCCCGATAGGCCTCGTCGATCACGACGAGCACGTCCGCCGGCACGCCATCCACGAGGCGGCGTAGTTCGGCTTCGCCGACCGCCGTGCCCGTCGGGTTGTTGGGGTTGCACAGGAACACGAGCCGGGTCCGGTCCGTCACGGCCGCGACCATCGCCTCGACGTCGCGAACGTGATCCGCCCTCAGCGGC
>JAFAQI010000521.1 GCA_019246495.1 Frankiales bacterium
TGGTGAAGAAGACCGTCAGGCCGCGCTCCTTGTTGAGCTTCTTGATATAGGTCCAGATGTGATTGCGCGTCTGCGGGTCGAGGCCG
This sequence comes from Frankiales bacterium, assembly GCA_019246495.1. Lineage (GTDB taxonomy): Bacteria > Actinomycetota > Actinomycetes > JAFAQI01 > JAFAQI01 > JAFAQI01. Next base: position 87 of record JAFAQI010000521.1, read on the forward strand.
ACCGTCGGCTCGTCGAGGAACAGCACGCGCGGCGCATGCAGCAGTCCGCGTGCGATCTCGAGTCGCCGCTTCATCCCGCCCGAGTACGTCGACACGAGCGCGTCGCGTCGATCCGCGAGACCCACCATCTCGAGGACCTGTGTCGTCCGCTCGCGCAAAGCGGATCGCGGCACGCCGTAGAGCTCGGCGTGCATCCGCAGGTTCTGCTCGGCGGTCAGGTATTGGTCGAGCGTCGGGTCCTGGAAGACGAGACCGATGTCGCGCCGCACCGCCGAGCGCTCGCGGATGATGTCGTGACCGGCAACGCTCGCCGAGCCCGAGGTGGGCTCGACGAGCGTGCACAGCATCTTGATCGTCGTGGACTTGCCCGCGCCGTTGGGTCCGAGGAAGCCGAAGTTCTCGCCGGCCTTGACGTCGAACGAGACGCCGTCGACCGCGACGAGGCTGCCGTAACGCTTCGTCAATCCCTCGACAACCACCGCCGGTTCCACACCGGGGACGCTAGCCGAGCCCAGAAGGGTCAGCCGGTCAGCCGGTCGCCGGCATCGCGTCGTTCGGACCGACGAGGCTGAACTGCGCGCCATTGGGATCCGCCGCGACGGCCAGCCGGCCGTACGGCGTGTCCTGGGCGGGCTGCACGACGGACCCGCCGAGCGACTGCACCTGCTCGAGACACACGTCGGTGTCGTCGACCGCGAAGTAGACCTTCCAGTGGGCAGGCACGCCCTCGGGCAGGAAGCTGCTCGAGTCCATGATGCCGGCGTGCTGCTGGCCGTCCTTCTCGAAGACGGTGTAGCGGAACTCATCCGTGTCGCCGATGGACTGCGTCGTCCAGCCGAACACGTTGCGATAGAAGTCCACGCTCTTCGCGTGGTCGCGGGTGTGCAGCTCGAACCAACCCGGCGCACCGTGCACACGCACCGCGGAAAACCCCGGGTGGTCGCGCGGCTGCCAGATGCCGATGATCGCGCCGCCCGGGTCGACGACTGCGGCCATCGTGCCGAGCGTGTCGACGTCCATCGGCTCGACAACGACCTGCCCGCCGTTGGCAACCGCCTTGTCGATCGTCTCCTTTGCCTCCTCGACGCGGAGGTGCACGCCCCAGACGTCGGGCATCTCGGGCTGCATCTTGCCCATGCAGCCGGCGATGCGCTTGTTCTCGCGGCGGAAGTTGAAGTACCCCCCGAACTTCTCCTCCGCGTCCTCCGCGGTCCAGCCGAACAGCCGGGTGTAGAACTCCCGGCTCCGCGCCACGTCGCCGGTCATCAGATCGACCCAGCAGGGCGCTCCGACCGGGATCATTTCCTCGGGCATCTCGTGCTCCTTCGTGTCGTCGGTGCCCTACATCCGGTACGACGTCCCGCCGCCGCGAAACTCATCGCCGGCTCCGCCGTTGCCAGGGTGTCGTCGCTCCCACTCCGGGGAAGGCGAACCGCGACACCGAATCTGTCATCGAACCGCCGGCCGGCACCAGGAGAACTGCGATGTTGCGTGTCCCCGCCTTCCGGCGCAGCCTCGTCGCCGCGGTCGCCCTCGCGATCGCCGTGCCCGCGGTCGCCGCAACCGCAGCAGACGGCGATGGGTCTGGCGTCGGGCGCGGACCCAAGCCGGGCTCGGCGGCGTACCTCGCTCGCGACGCCCAGAACATTGCCGACGCCTACGGCCGGCAGACCGGTCCGGGCGGCCAGTTCACAGCCGCCTACGTCCAGGCCGCGCTCAACGAGCAGGGCGCGCAGGGCATGGCGCAGCTGTTCGAGCAGGCGGCCGAGCCGACTCGTCCGGCGCTGGACCCAGGGGAGGTCGTGCCGGGCTGGAACTCCGGCAACCCGTTCCGCTACCACTGGGCCGGCAAGCGCGGGCTGATCGTCCCGGTCACCTACACGAACCGCTACGGCGCCCTCATCCGCGGCGATGTCTTCGCGCCGCTGCCCGGCGCCCGTGACCCCTACACCCACCGCCGGTTGCGCCCGCCGTATCCAGGCGTCGTCATCACAACGGGTTCGGTCCAGGGCAGCGAGCGGATGTATTGGTGGCTCGCCGAGGACCTCGCCGAGCGCGGCTACGTCGTGCTCACCTACGACGTGCAGGGCCAGGGCCGAAGCGAGACGTTCGGTCACCAGGGCCCGATTGCCGACCTGCCCTACTGCGACCTCGGCGCGAAGACCGTGCCCGGCGAGCAGGATCCGTGTCCGGGGGTGCCGTTCCAGCAGCCGGCGAACTTCGTCTTTGGCACCGAGGACGCGATCGACTTCTTCCTCGCGACGCCGGCGCATCGCTATCGCAACCCGCACGCCGGCAGCGCCGAGGTCGATCACTACAACCCGCTGTGGCGGTTGTTCGACCGGTCGCCCGACCGGCAGACGGTGACGCCGGGCCGGACCACTCGGCTCGCGATCGTCGGTCACTCGCTCGGCGCGATGGCCGTCTCTTACGTCCAGGCGGTCGACAAGCGGGTCGAGGCAGTGGTCGCGCTCGACAAGCTCGCCAGCTCGCCGGGCTTCTCCGCGATGGGCAAGATGCGTCCCGTCGTACCAGGTCTCGGGGTTCAGTCGGAGTACGGCTTCAACGTCGCGCCCTACTTCGCCAACCCTGGGTTGTTCAACGGCGCCGCGGTCGCGTCACCCGACAAGGCGCCGGACCCCAAGCGCGAGGAGAAGACCGGGTACGACGGCTGGCGCGCGAAGAACGTCGACACGATGGTGATCGTGCCGCGGGCATCGACGCATCTCGAATACACCGACATCCCGTGGGTGCTGCCGGCGTCGCGTTACGGCCAGGACGTGGCGAGCTACTACACGCAGGCCTGGCTGGACACCTACGTCAAGCACGACCCGGCGGGGGACCGGGCGCTGCTCGCGACGAGGTTCCGCTACCTCGAGCCGTCCGCCGGATATGCCTGGCGACCGGTCACGTTGCACCGCGCGCAGCGGGTGTCGTTCTACTTCTGCTCCGGCTACTCGCTCCGTACGCCGAACGGCGGGCGGCTCGTGAACGACGACCTCGCGCACGTCGGCTGCCGATAGCCGTGCGCCGGCCGCCGACTCTTGTCGGAGGCATCTCGTAGTCTCGACGTAATGACCGGGCAGTTGACCGACCGCGCCGTGCCCCGCGCCGGCAGGCAACGCGAACACTCCTCCGACGGCGTCATCCTTGCGCTCGTCTGCCTCGCGCAGTTCATGGTCGTGCTCGACGTGTCGATCGTGAACGTCGCGCTTCCGTCGATCGGCCGCGAGCTGCACTACTCGGCGACCGGTCTGCAGTGGGTCGTCAACGCTTATGTGTTGACGTTCGCCGGCTTCCTGCTGCTAGGCGGCCGCGCGGCCGACCTGTTCGGCCGCCGTCGCGTGTTCATCGTGGGTCTCGCGCTGTTCTCCATCGCAAGCCTTCTCGGCGGTTTCGCACAGAGCTCGTGGCAGCTGACGGCGGCGCGGGCGGCGCAGGGTCTCGGCGGCGCGGTGCTGTCGCCGGCGACGCTCACGATCATCATGACGACGTTCACCGACGGCCGGAGCCGGCACCGCGCGATCGGCATGTGGAGTGCGGTCGCGGGCGCCGGTGGCGCGTCCGGCGCGATCCTCGGCGGTGTCCTGACGTCCGGGCTGTCGTGGCGGTGGGTGCTGTTCGTCAACGTGCCGATCGGCGCGATCGCGATCGTTGCGGCGTGGACGTTCTTGACCGAGACCCGCAGCCTCGACAGTGATCGCAGCCTCGACGTCGCCGGCGCGGTCACGGCGACCGCCGGCCTGGGCTCGTTGGTCTACGGCATTGTCGGAACTGACTCCTACGGCTGGGGGTCGTCGCACACGCTGATCCCCATCGCCATCAGCGTCGTGCTGCTCGCGGTCTTCTTCTACATCCAGGCCCGTGTCGCCGCGCGGCCGCTGATGCCGCTGTCGCTGTTCAAGTCGCGTTCGCTGTCGGTCGCAAACGCGGTGATGATGTTGATCGGCGTCGTCTTCTTCTCGATGTGGTATTTCCTCACGCTCTATCTGCAGTACGTGCACGGCTATTCGCCGTTGAAAGCCGGGCTGTTGTTCTTCCCGATGGGCCTGACGATCATCGTCGGCGCGCAGATCGCGGCGCGGATCGTGACCGATCTCGGCCCGCGACGCGTGCTGGCCATCGGCCTCGCCCTCGCGGCCGTCGGATTCCTGCTGCTCGCGCAGCTCGACGCGACGAGCTCCTATGTCCGCGGTGTGCTGCCCGGCAGCCTGCTGATCACGATGGGCGCGGGGCTCTCGTTCACGCCGGTCGCGGCCGCGGCGACGAGCGGTGTTGCGCCGCAGCTGGCCGGTCTCGCCTCGGGCGTGCTCAACACGTCGCGTCAGGTCGGCGGCTCGATCGGCCTGGCTGCGCTGGCGACACTTGCGACTGCGCGGACCAACGACGTTCTCGGTGGCCGCCGGCTGGTCGGCGCGGTCGGGAGCGCGGCGCGGACGAGCGGCTACGACCGCGCGTTCCTCGTCGCTGCGGCTGTGGTCGTGGTGGCTCTGCTCGGTACGGCGCTGCTGCCGCGGCACGTCCGTCCGCCGGTCGGCTGACAGTCAGCCGCGGTGGCGGGCGGCGCGGCCGGAGACCGTGAGGCCCAGCGCGCACCAGGCAGCGACGACCGCGAACGCAAGCCACCGGCTGACGTCGTACCGTCCGGTCAGTCCGCCGCGCATGATGTCCGACATGTAGGTGACCGGCAGCGCGCGGTGCACGTCCTGCAGCCATACCGGCAGCCGGTCCAGCGGGAAGTTGATCGGCGAGAACAGCAGCAGCGCGATCGACACGAACGAGCTGACCTGGCTCGTCGCGTTGGGCGGCAGCGCGACCGCGATCGCGTAGCCCACCGCCGATGCGGTGAGGGCGACGAGGATGACGGCGGGTACGACGAGACCGCTGATGTTGAGATGCAGCCCGAACCGCAGGTTGGCCAGCAGCAACGTCACCACCGCGCCGGGAAGCTGGATCAGCATCCAGAAGGTCACGTCGGCGAACATCGGCGCGAGCCGGGGGACGGGCAGCGCGGCGACGTAGGTGAACTTGCCGGTCGAGCGGTTCTGAGCGACTTCCTGTGGCAGTGCGGTCAGGCCCATGAGGATCAGGCTCAGCGTCGGCGCGCCGGTCGCGAAGTAGAGGACAACGGTGCTCGTCAGGTGCGGGACGAGGAAGCTGAAGCCGAAGATGACGCCGACGCCGAGCGCGACCTGGATGCCGGCGAGCAAGGGAAGCAGCGGGCGGTAGCGCAAGTACTGCCAGCGAAGCAGCAGCACATAGCTGCGGACGCTGTTCATGCCGCGCTCGCCTCGGCCTCGACCCAGCGGGCATAGACGTCCTCGAGCGAAGCCGCGGTCAGGCTGAACTCCACGATGGTCCCCTCGTCCTGCGCCGATTGCGCCCACGCGACTGCGGCCGCGACGTCGTGGTGCTGCACGTGCGCAAGCAGCCGGCGTCCGGTGACCGAACTGAGGGTGATGGCGGCGGGAAGCCGCGGCACGTTCGTCGGGTCGTCGAGCGCGCAGTCGAGTCGCAGCGGTGCACCGAGCTGTGCCTTGAGTGACGCCGGAGGGCCTTGCGCGAGCACGCGTCCGCCGCCGATGATCGCGAGCCGGTCGACGCAGCGCTCGGCCTCCAGGACGTTGTGCGTGACGAGCAGCACGGCGGCACCGTCATCGGCGACCTTGCGGATCTCCTGCCACAGCGCGCGTCGCCGCAAGGGGTCGACGTCGTTGGTCGGCTCGTCGAGGACGACGACGCGGCCGGGGACGACGGCGGCCATGCAGAAACCGGTGAGCCGCGCCATCCCTCCGGACATCGGTACGGCGCGGTCCGCGACGTCGGCGAGGTCGAGTGCGTCGAGCAGCTCCGATGCGCGGGTTCGCACGGTCGCCTTGCGCCCGCCGCGGATGGCGCCGATCAGCTCGATCGCTTCGCGCGCACTCAGGCCGTCCACCGGGGCTGCCGCTTGCGGCTGGAAGCTGCACATGCGTCGCGCGGCCGCGGGGTCGGCGATCGCGTCGACGTCCCCGATGCGGATCGTGCCTTCGTCGGGGAGCAGCAGGCCGAGCACCTGGCTGACGAGTGTCGTCTTGCCCGCGCCGTTGGGACCCAGCAGACCGAAGACCTCGCCGGCGGCGACGTCGAGGCAGATGTCGTCGTTCGCGAGCACGCCGCCGCGATAGCGCTTCGTCACGTGCTCGACCTGCAGCAGCGTCATGTCACAGCTCCAAGTTGTCGCCGCCGCGGATGATGCGGTCGTCGATCCGTTTGAGGACGGCATCGGGACCGCGTACGGCGCCGAAGATCCGGATCCGGTCGATCGTCGCGTCGGCGAGGTCTGGCGTGACGCTGCCCTGGATGCGCAGGACGCCGACGACGAACATCGACAGCCGGCGCTTGGTGGCCAGTGCGGTCTCGAGCTCGCTGCGCATGAGCAGCTGGTAACCGATACGCGCGTCGGTGTGGGTGACCCGGCGTACGGCGTCGTCGTGGCTGTCCAGCACGAGGCGGATGCCGTTGCGGATGACGTCGGTGCGGCTGGCAAAGAGGCCGGCCGCGACCAGGACGTCGATCTTGCCGAGCTCCGCCGCCGGCAGGTTGACGCAGACCTTCTCGGTCTCCATCTGAACCCCTGTCATGCTCCGTGTGGATTCCAATTGGATTCCAGGAGTATGCAGACGCGCGGCAGTTCTGGCAATACTCCTCGGGGTGCGGGATGGTTCCGAGTTTTGCTGCGCGGAGCCGAGAGGTCGTCTAGCCTGCGCGCGAGGTGGTTCCCGTGCGCATCGAGTCGTCCGTGACAGCGATCTCCTGGATTCCCTCAGAGGCGATCACAGGGATGCCGAAGATCCCCTTCGAGCTCGGCATCGGGCACTACGACGAGCCGCCGCCGGACCAGCTCGAGAAGGGCGACCTCGAGCTGCTGCGGGACGCGGATCGCTTCCGCGAGGCCAACGACCTGCGGGCGTGGATCGAGGTCGCTCACGGGCGGATCGTCGGTCACGGCTACGACGGCGGCGGCCTCGTCGGCTCGACCACGTTCCGAGCCGGACCCAAGGACGTGATCGTTCCAGGAGTCGCGTTCGAGACCCTGCAGTCGGAGCCCGAGGTACAGGACCAATCGGTCCGGTTCGTCCAGACCGTCGGCGGACGCGCCGGCTTCCCGGCCCCACGGCGGGTGAAGGCTAAACCGTTCATCCGCATCCACTCCGCGACGGCTTGGACGACGCTCGCGCTGACGATCCACGCCGACGGCACCAGCGAGCATGAGCTCGTCGGCGCCAGCCCGTTCCCGCGCCACTGGATCTACGACCACGATGGCGCGCTCGTTCTGAAGACCGGGACGGTCGACTTCAAGACCTGGTATCGGACGGCGCACGGCAAGCACACGCCGTGGGGCGACGAGGAATCCGAGGCCTTCGTCGTTGAGGCCGAAAGCGCTCTTGAGCGGCAGCTCTCGCGTGAGCTCATGCAGCATGGCGCAGCGCCGGATCGTCGCGAGCTCAAGGCCGGGGACGCGCTCGTCGAGCAGGGCGCACCGGGTGACGAGCTCTACCTGCTCCTCGACGGTGTCGTGGTCGTGGACGTAGACGGTAAGGAACTCGCTGAGGTCGGGCCGGGCGCGATCCTTGGCGAACGCGCGTTGCTCGAAGGCGGCACGCGAACGGCGACAATGCGTGCCCGTACGCGCTGCCGCGTCGGCGTCTTTCCAGCCGAGGAGATCGACCTTGCGGCGCTAGAGCAGCTCACCGCGAGTCACCGTCGGGAGACTCACATCCCCGAGCAGCCAACTCGTTAGCTCAGCGCCGACAGCCCGTGCCGGCTCAGGCGGTACGGCGAACCCGCGTGGCGAGCCGGACCGCGCCGTACCCGGCCCCGGCGATCAGCGGCATGACAACGGCAAGAGCGAGGTGGAACCCGAGGTCTTCGTGGTTCACGACCTCGTCAGTCCACGCCATGTTGATCCCCGCGCTGCACCACAGAACCGCAATCCATGCGTAGCTGATGCGCCGCGCCGCCGCGACGGCGCCGGAGACGATCGGCGCGACGAGAACGAGCGGGATGAACAGCGGGTCGATCCACCCGAGCAGACCGACTAGCTGTCCGATCACGGCGGCGGCAACCAGGCTGGTGGTGAGACGGGACATCGAACGCTCCTTTTCAACGGTGGCTTCACTTGTGTGGCCGTCTCGAAGGCTTCCGCTGCGTGCTCACCGCCGCATCGCTCTGGAGAGCGATCTGCGAATCTCACTCTTGCGAGCGACCCTGACCGGGCTGTCGGCACGTTAGTTTTCGGTCATGCGACGAGCGGGGCAATGGCTCGCCATCGACGTCGTCGATGCGGTGGTTGCCGCGGCTCTTCTCGTCGCCGCTCAACTCGAGATCTGGGCTCCGCGTTTGGTCCCGGGGGTCGGTGCGGTGGTAGGCAACCGGCCGGTCCTCGCGGTGACCGCAGCCGTGGCCGCTCTCGCGCTTGCGCTGCGGCGGCGGTGGCCGGTGGCCGTGCTCGTGACGGTGCTGGGCGCGGCCGTGCTCCAGCAGCAGCTGACCACACCGACCGGTGGGCTGGTGCTGCTGATCACCGCGATGGTCGCGGCGTACTCCTCGAGTGCGTATCCGTCCACAGCGCGCGGCCTGGTGTCGGGTTTGGCCATCGTTGTCGGGGCCGCGTTCATGGGAGACAACGCCGGCGACTGGGCGTTCATCGCGGTCGTCCTCGGGGGCGCGTGGCTCGTCGGGTTCGTCGTGATGCAGCGATCCGCTGAGCTGACTCGGGTGCGTCAGGACAACCGCAGCCTCGCCGCCCGCCTGGCGGAGGCCGCGCAGCAGCTAGCCACCGCGCAGCGAGAGGCCGCCTCCCCGACGTTCTCGGAGAACCTCGCCACCCTGACGGCACGCGAGCTTGATGTCGCGCGGACGATCGCGCGCGGCCTGTCGAATGCGGAGATCGCGAAGGAACTGTTCATCAGTGAGTGGACGGTCAAGACGCACGTCGCGAGCATCCTGCGCAAGCTCGCGCTTCGCGATCGAGCTCAGATAGTGATCGCGGTCTACGAGTCTCGACTCGTGACACCGGGCGAGGCGGTCACCGGCGCAGAGGTCACCGCCGACGTGCCACGACCCGCCCGACGTTGAGCCTGCGCCGACGCCCGTGTCCGGCTGTAGCGTCCCTCCATGGCTCGGTACGTCATCGATCCGCCGACGCTTCTGCAGATCGTTACGGGCGGTCGGCAGGTCGACGACTCCCATCAGTTGGTCGCGGTGAACTCCATCCGCTCCGACGTGCTGCAGCTGCTTCTGGAAGAAGTACGCCGCGGCGAGCGCACTGATCGTTCGGCGTTGGAAGTCCACGAGCAGATCACCGAACTCAAGATGCGGCTGCTTGGCGATCGCGGTTCTCGCGGGATGGCGTGGCGCATAGCCCGCGAGCACGGCTGGGACAGCCTTCGCGAGGCCGAATATCTCGCCGTGACGAAGTTGCAAGCCGACGCGTTCGTCACCGTCGACCGCGACTTGGCCAAGCGAGCGAAGGCCATCGTTCCGGTCGAGCCGATCAAGGCTCTCTGGAGCGGCGCCCGCTAAGAGCCGAGACGGACTGGCAGGGTGCGGGGGCCGCGCACTTGGCCCGGTGCCCAGGTGACCGCGTCTGGATCGTCGAGCGTGAACTCCGGGATCCGCTCCAGCCACACCTCGAGCGCGACGCGCAGTTCCATCCGCGCGAGGTGCGAGCCGATGCAGCGGTGGATGCCGAGGCCGAACGCCGCGTGCTTGTTGACCTGCCGGTCGATGACGACCTCGTCGGCGCGTTCGAATTGTTCCGGATCACGGTTGGCCGCCGGGAACGACAGCAGCACCCAGTCCTCAGCCTTCATGTCCACGCCCCCGAGGTGCACGTCGTTCTTCACCAACCGCGCCATCGTCACCGGCGCGTAGGCCCGCAGGAACTCCTCGATTGCCGTCGGCAGCAACTCCGGCTCGGCCACCAGGCGGCGACGGTCCTCCGGTGTCTTGGCCAGGTGCCACAGCGACGCGCCGATCGCGCTCCACGTCGTGTCGATTCCGGCGATGAGCAGCAGCGCCATCGAACCGGCCACATGGAACGCGTCGAGCTTCTGGCCGTTGAGCTCGGCGTCGATGAGGTACGTCGTCAGATCTTCGCGCGGGTTGGCAATGTGGTCGTGGATCTGCTCGAGCAGGTAGTTGAACAACTTCGTCATGTTGGCGATGCGCTCGTCCGGCGGCAGGTTGACGCCTTCCAACGCCTCCTCGACGAACACCCGGAACCTCGGCCCGTCCTCGGGCGGGAAGCCGAGCATGTCGCCGATGACGCGCATCGGGATGTGCTGGGCATATTCCACGGCCGCGTCGATGCGGTCCCGGCCCGCGAACGAGTCGATGAGCTCGTGGCAGAACGCCCGCGTCGCCGGTTCCTGTCCCGACACCGACGTCTTCGTGAACGCCGACAGCAGCAGCTTGCGCGCGTCGTGATGGAACGGCGGGTCGGAGGAGATCGGCGGGATGCCACCAGCCGGCTCGAGCTCCTTCGGCGGCCGGAAGTTGCTGACGACGACAGACCGCGACGTGAAGTTCTCGGTGTCATAAGCAATAGCTGCGACGTCGGCGTACCGGGTCGGAAGCCACGCACCGCCGAACCGTTCGGTCCGCGCGACCGGGCAGCTCTGCCGCAGCTCGTCCTGAATGACGTAGGGGTCGGCCGCCCACACCGGGTCGATGTGCGAGAAGTCAGTCCTCCAGTCGGTGACCGGGCCGGTGACTACCTCGCTGCTCGTGCCCGCGGCGATCCGCTCGTCACGACCCTCGGCGATGCCGGTTGTGAACCTGTCGTCGACGCTCATCAGTTCTCCTCGAGGATCGAGATGGCGCTCTCCGGGCAGTTGGCGACCGCGAGCCGGGCGCGCGATGTGTTGTCGTCGGCGACAGCGCCGTCGCCGATGACCTGGCCGTAGCCCTCGTCGTCCTCGGTGAAGATCTCGGGGGCGAGGTCGTAACAGCGGCCGTGTCCTTGGCAGCGTTCGGAGTCGATGCGCACCTTCACGTCCGGACACCTGCCTGGGTCGGGGCGGAGTCGCCGAGTGCGTGTACGACGCGGGTGAGCAGTTGCGTCCACGCGGTGTCGTCGACGCCGTGCAAGTCGGGCGGGATCAGCGCGCTGCCCATCGCGAGCAATAGGCAGAAGTGCGCGACGGCGTCCGGCGACAGCTGCGGGTCCAGCTCGTCACCGGCTTGCGCGACGCGGACGAGGTCGGCGAGCCAGTCTGCGCGTTCGCCGACGTAGCCGCGCATCAGCCGCGACACGTCGCGGTCGCGGCGGGCGGCGACAAGCGCCTCGACGATCAGGTAGCCACGGGCGTCTCGACGGCGCGGCAGCCAGCGGCCGATGACGAGCAACAGCTCTGTGATCGACCGGTCGGGATCGCTGGCGAACAGCTCGGCCAGCATCCGCCGGCCGTGCTCGCGCAACGCGCCGACGAGCAGCTCGGCCTTGGAGTCGAAGTGCGCATAGAGCGCGCCGTTGCTGACACCGGCCGCCTTTGCGATGTCGGCGACGCGCGTCCCGTCGTATCCGCGCTGCGCGAAGACGTCGGCGGCGGCCCGGAGCAGGCGCTCCCGGGTCTCCGCGGCCGTGACGCCCGCGACGCGTCCCATGCGCGAATTAAACGACCGTTCATTTATGCCGTCAAGCCGCCGTCAGGCGCCGACTGCGTGGACCCCGCCGTCGACATGCACGATCGAGCCGGTCGTGGCCGGGAAGAGGTCCGAGAGCAGCCCGACGCACGCTCGCGCGACGGGCGTCGGATCGTCGACGTCCCAGCCCAGCGGCGCCCGCGTCTTCCACACCTGCTCGTAGTCGGCGAAGCCCGGAATCGACCCCGCAGCCATCGTGCGGATCGGCCCAGCCGCGACGAGGTTCACCCGGATCCCCTCCGGACCGAGGTCGCGCGCGAGATAGCGGCACGCGGACTCGAGTCCGGCCTTCGCAACACCCATCCAGTTGTACGACGGCCACGCGACCGAGGCGTCGAAGTCGAGCCCGACGATCGATCCGCCGGCGGACATCAGCGGGCGCACCGCCGCTCCTAGCGCCGCGAGTGACCACGTCGAGATCTGCATCGCGGTCGCGACGTCGGTCCATGGGGTGCCGAGCAGCTCGCCGCCCAACGCTGACTCGGGTGCGAACGCGATCGCGTGCAAGACACCGTCGACGCGATCGGTGTGTTCCCGAAGCGCATCAGGAAGCGCCGCGAGCTGTTCGTCACTCGTGACGTCGAGCTCCAGCACGGGAGTGGGTCTGGGCAGCCGTCCGGCGATGCGCCGGGTCAGCGACAGGCTCCGACCGACACCGGTGAGGACGACCCTGGCACCGGCCTCCTGGGCGAGCGCGGCAGTGCGGAACGCGATCGACTTGTCGGTCAGCACGCCGGTGACGAGGACGGTCTTGCCGTCGAGCAGCGACGTCATCAGTGCCCCATCCCGAGACCGCCGTCGACCGGTACGACGGCACCGGTGACCGAGGCCGCCGCGTCGCTCGCGAGGAAGCTCACGACAGCGGCGACCTCGCCGGTCGTCGCCGCCCGGCCACTCGGCGTGCGGACGAGGATGTCCTCGCGCTGCCGGGCCGTGAGCGGCGCGGTCATGTCGGTCTCGACAAGTCCCGGCGCGACGACGTTGGACGTGATGCCGCGGCCGCCGTACTCCCGGGCCAGCGAGCGGGCGAGACCGATGAGCCCCGCCTTCGACGCGGCGTAGTTGGCCTGGCCCGCCGAGCCGAGCAGACCGGTGACGCTCGCGAGGAAGACGAGCCGGCCGTTCCGCGCGCGCATCATGCCGGGCAGCACCGCGCGAGCTGCGGTCCACGCGCCGGTGAGGTTGGTGTCGATGACGTCGTACCAGTCGCGATCCGACATGCGGATCGCCAAGCCGTCGCGCGTGACACCGGCGTTGGCGACCAGCACCTCGACCGCGCCCTGCTCGGCGGCGACCGTCTGCACGGCTTCGGTGACCTGCGCCGGGTCGCCGACGTCGCACTTCACGGCGAACAGGTCGTCCGGTGGTGCGCTGGAGTGATGCGTCACGGCGACGCGATCGCCGGCGTCGGCAAACGCGCGCGCGATCGCGAGGCCGATGCCGCGGCTGCCGCCGGTGACGAGGACGGATCGGCCGCTCACAGCGGAATGTTTCCGTGCTCGCCGCGGACGACGACGCGGTCAGCGAGAGCCGCGCTCACCGCGGACCGGGTTCGATCCGGATCAATGACCTCGTCAACGAGACCGAGTTCGACGGCGCGTGCGATGCCACCGCTCTGCTCCTCGTGTTGCGCCGCAAGCACCGTTTCCAGCTCGGCTCGTTCCTCGTCGCTCACCGCGGCGAGCTGCCGGCGGTGGGTGATGCGCACGGCGGCGGTCGCGCCCATCACCGCGACCTCCGCGTCGGGCCACGCGAACACTCGCGTCGCGCCGAGTGACCGCGAGTTCATCGCGATGTAGGCGCCGCCGAACGCTTTGCGCGTCACGACGGTGACCCGTGGCACCTTCGCTTCCGCGAACGCGTGCAGCAGTTTCGCGCCGCGGCGTACGACGCCGTCCCACTCCTGCGCGACGCCGGGCAGGTAGCCCGGGACGTCGACGAGCACGACGAGCGGAACCCCGAACGCGTCACACATCCGCACGAACCGCGCGGCCTTCTCCGCACTCGCCGACTCCAGACAGCCGCCGAGCCGCAACGGGTTGTTGGCGAGCACGCCGACACTGCCACCGCCGAGCCGGCCGAGTGTCGTCGTGATGTTGGGCGCCCACTTCTCGTGCAGCTCCACGGTGTGGCCGTCGAGCAGTGCCGAGACGACCGGTCCGACGTCGTAGGCCCGGCGCACCGAGTCCGGCAGCAACTGCCGCAGCGGGCGGTCGGCGACCGGGCGGACGTGGCGGGGAGCCGCCAGCAGCGCAACGATGTCCCGCGCGGATGTGAGCGCCGCCTCGTCCTCGTCGCAGAGCACGTGCGCGACGCCGCTGCGGCGGCCGTGCGGATCGGGTCCACCGAGCCGCGCCATGTCGACGTCCTCACCGGTGACGCTGCGAACGACATCGGGACCGGTGACGAAGATGCGGCCTTGCGGACCGAGGATGACCACGTCGCCGAGTGCAGGCCCGTACGCCGCACCTCCGGCCGCGGGACCGAGGACGACCGACACCTGGGACACCCGGCCGGAGGCGCGCGTCATCGCGGCGAAGATCGAGCCGACGCCGTCAAGCGAGGCCACGCCCTCCGCAAGCCGCGCACCGCCGGAGTGCCAGATGCCGACGACGGCCCGAGCCCGTGCCGGCGCGCTCGCGTAGAGCGCTGCGATCGCGTGGCAGCCGTCGCGTCCGAGGGCGCCACCAGACGTCGCCGGATCGGTTGCGAAGACCGCGGTCGGCACACCGTCGACGCGGCCGTGCGCCGTGACGACACCGGCGTCGGGTTCGTCGTAGGCGATCGTCGCCGTACCGGGATCGAGCAGCCGCTCGATGCGCACGCGCGGGTCCCGCGTGTCGGGTCGCGCGTTGATCTCGAGGACGGTCATCGGGCCTCCGCAAACGCGAGCGCGACGTTGTGCCCGCCGAAGCCGAAGGAGTTGGACAACGCCGCCGGGATCGACATGCTGCGCGCGTCGACGCGGACCAGGTCGAGAGCGACGTCGTCGTCGGGATCGTCGAGGTTGCGGATTGCGGGGACCACGCCGTCACGCATCGCGAGCACGGTGAACGCGGCTTCCAGTGCACCCGCGGCGCCGAGCAGATGTCCGGTGCACGACTTCGTCGCGGTCACGGCAATCGAGTCGGCCGCGGCGCCGAGCCCCGTGCGCAGCGCGAGCGCTTCGGCGACATCGCCCGCCGGCGTGGATGTCGCGTGCGCGTTGACATGACGGACGTCGTCGGCACCGAGGTCGGCGTCGCGCAGGGCTGCTGTGATCGCGCGGGCAGCACTCGCTCCGGTGGGGTCGGGTGCGGCGACGTGATGCGCGTCGTTGCTGAGACCGGCGCCGGCGAGGCGGGCATGGGCGGGCTGCCGGCGCGCGGCGGCGTGATCGGCCGACTCGAGTACGACGACAGCCGCGCCTTCGCCGAGGACGAAGCCGTCGCGTTGCTTGTCGAACGGTCGCGAGGCTGCCGCGGGAGCGTCGTGCCGGGTCGAGAGCGCGCGCATCGCCGCGAAGGCGGCCAGCGGCAGCGGGGCAACGGCAGCCTCCGTGCCACCGCACACAACAACGTCGGCGCGGCCCGCACGGATGAGATCGAGACCGAGCGCGATCGCCTCCGCGCCGGATGCGCAGGCCGACACCGGCGCATGCACGCCGGCCCGCGCGCCGAGCGCGAGCGCGACTGAAGCAGCAGGACCGTTCGGCATGATGCGCGGCACGGTGAAAGGCGAGACCCGGCGAGCGCCGCGGGTGCGGAGGATGTCGGCCTGGTCGAGCAGCGTGCCGATGCCACCGATTCCGGTGGACACGACGACCGCGATCCGCTCCGGCTCGGCCTCGGGCCGGCCGGCGTCTCGCCAGGCCTCATCGGCGGCGACGAGCGCGAGCTGTTGCCCCCGGTCGAGGTTTCGCGCCGTACCCGGGTCGAGCACCGTCACCGGGTTGACCGCCGCGGTCGCGGCGATGCGCACCGGCAGATCGGCAGCCCAGGGTTCGTCGAGGACTCGCGCCGCGGATTGACCGTGCAGCACTGCCTGCCAGGTGTCGGCGATCGTGCCACCGAGCGGTGTCGTGGCGCCGAGACCGGTGATGACGACGTCGCGTACTTTCACGCTGCGACGCCTGCCTTGGCGATGAAATCCACCGCGTCGCCGACCGTCTTGAGGTTCTTCAGGGCGTCGTCCGGAATCGCGATGCCGAACCGGTCCTCGGCCGCCGTTGCCACCTCGACCATCGACAGCGAGTCGACGTCGAGGTCGTTGGTGAACGACTTGTCGGCGGTGACCTGCGCCGCGTTGATGCCGGTGATCTCCTGCACGAGGCGGGCGAACTCGGTGAGGATCTCGTCGTTGCTCATGTCGATTGCTCCTGTCGTGTTGGTTACGGGACTTCGATGACGAGGCCGGCCCAGGTCATGCCTGCGCCGAACCCGAGCAGCAGTGCGCGATCGCCCGGCCTGGCGCGGCCGTCGGCGGTCATCCGGGCGAGTGCGAGGGGGATCGACGCGGCGGACGTGTTGCCGGTGTCGACGATGTCGTCGGCCACGACGGCGTTCGTGGCGCCGAGCGACCGGGCGAGTGCGGTGATGATTCGCAGATTGGCCTGGTGCGGTACGACGAGATCGAGGTCGGCTGGGGTGATGCCGGCCGCTGTGCAGGCGCGGCGCGCGATGTCACCGAGGCTCGTCGTCGCCCACCGGAACACCGCGGGTCCGTCGAGGTTGAGCTTGCCGCCGGCCGGGATGTCGATGAGCGACGACAACGTCCCGTCGCTGCCCCACACGACCGGACCTATCGACGGCTTGCTGGCGGCTTGCACGACTGCCGCACCGGCTCCGTCGCCGAACAAGATTGCCGAGCGGCGGTCGGTCCAGTCCATCCAGTCGGAGAGCTTCTCCGATCCGACAACGACGACGGTGCGCGCCGTACCGGCCCGGACCGCGTCGGCCGCGGCGGACAGGCCGTAGCAGAACCCGGCGCAGGCAGCGTTGATGTCAAACGCGCCGGCACTACGGGCGCCGAGTGCCGAGGCGACCTGTGCCGCACCGCCGGGGACCTGGGTCGGCATCGAGCAGGTGGCGAGCAGCACGAGGTCGACGTCGGCAGGGTCGATGCCGGCGCCGGCGAGCGCCTTGCCGGCGGCGTCGGCGGACATGGATACGACGGACTCGTCCGGACCGGCGATGCGCCGCGACCGGATGCCGGTGCGTGACTGGATCCAGGCGTCGTCGGTCCCGAGCGCGGCCGGCAGGTCGTCGTTGCCAACGACTCGCGGTGGCCGATGCTCGCCGAACGCGACGATGCGCGCGCCGGAAGTCAACGCGCCGCCGAGGCGAGCCGGGCGAGTGGCTGACCTTCGCGCACCGGGTCGCCATCGTGCGCGAGCCACTCAACGACGCTCACGGTCCTGTCGAACTGGACCGGCACGTCGCCGCTGCGGTTTGCGACGACTGCCACGTCGCGAGTGGCCGATCCGTCAGCGGCTAGGCGGAGCGTTCCGCCGGCCGGCGCGACCACAAGCTGCCACGGCTCGGCCCACGGCTCGCCGAGCGGCGCGAACGACGCGACGACATCGCGCGCGACCTCGACGTCGTCCGGCGTCTTGATCGCGACGGCCTGCACGTCGGGCAGCTGTCGGCGTACGACGTTGGTGAGCACACCGCCGGGAGCGAGCTCGATCGTCGCGGTGACGCCGAGCGTGCGCAACGTCCGGAGGCATTCGTCGAAACGGACCGGGCGGGTGACCTGCTGCGCAAGACGTTGCGTGAGCTGCTCGGGGTCGGTGACGAGCCGTCCGTCGGCATTGGACACGACGCCGTAGCCCAGCGGCTGGCGCGGCAGAGTCCGCAGCACGTCGGCGACGGTCGTCGCAGCCGGAGCCATGAGCGGGGTGTGAAAGGCACCGGCGACCGGAAGCCGACGGACGCGTGCGCCCGGGGGAGCGGTCGCGGCGAAGCGGTCGAGTGCGTCCAGCGTCCCGGCCACCACCAGCTGCCCGGCGCCGTTGTGGTTGGCGACCCAGCACCCGGCCGCCTCGGCGGACGCGGCGACGGCGGGCTCGTCGCCGCCGAGGACCGCTGCCATGCCGGAGCTTGTCGCGGCGGCCGCCGCTCCCATCGCCCGGCCGCGCGCGGATGCAGCCGTCATCGCGGTCTGTGCGGTCATCGCCCCGGCAACCGCGGCGCCGGTGAGCTCGCCGACGCTGTGGCCGGCGACAACGGTGCCGATCGGGAGTGCGGGAAGCAGCCGCGCGGTCGCGATGCCGACGGCGACGAGAAGTGGTTGCGCGACGGCAGTGTCGACGACGTCGGCTGCCTTGTCGGTGCCGGTCGCGACAAGGTCGAAGCCGGCGTACGTCGAGAGTCGATCGAGCGTCGAGGCGACGCCGTCGACGGCGAGCCACGGGCGCAGGAAGCCTGCGGACTGACTGCCTTGTCCGGGGCAGAGGACGGCGAGCACGTGCCCACACTGCCTGCTGGACAGCGTTGCGCCGTCATCGCAGGCCGACGAAATCGCCGGGTCAGTCTTTGGAGGATTCCTACAAAGACTGTTGGTCGTGCAGCCTGCCCAGCGTGAGTGCGGTCTGTACGGCGTACCGGCCTCGAGGGCTGTGCAGGTCGTGCCCGCAAGCCTCGCTCGCGCGCGCCAGGCGATAGCGGACGGTGTTGGGGTGAACGAACAGGGCGCGGCCGGTCGCTTCGATCGATGCGCCGGTGCTGAGGAACGACGCGACGGTGGCGAGCAGGTCGTCACTGCGCTGGGCGAGCGGCAGGTAGGCGCTCTCGATCAGCTCGCGGCAGGCCTCGTCGTCGCCGAGCAATGCCCGCTCGGGCAGCAGCTCGAACGACGTGACGGGGCGGGGGGCGTCGGGCCAGCCGGGGGCGGCGCGAAGGCCGGCGAAGGCGGCGCGGGCCGACAGGGCGGCGTCGGCAAGGCGGTCGACGACCGGACCGATGACCACGGGGCCGGTGGCGAACACCGGAAGAAAAGCACGAATGACGCGCTCCAGCCGGCCGCTGCTTCCAGCGAGGACTACCAGGCGCTGGGTCTGCACGCCGGCCAGGACGTTGGCGCCCACCCCGGCCGCGCGGGAGTGCACGTCTTCGATCAGCGCCTCCGGATCGACGCTGTCGTCGGCGTGGCCGGCGACGACGACGACGGCCTTGGGTTGCGCCCAGCCGAGGGCTGCGGCGCGGGACAGGAGCGCGTCGTTGACCTCGCCGCGGACGATGCCGTCGACGACGAGCGACTCGAGCCGGGCGTCCCACGCGCCGCGCTGCTCGGCGGCACGCGCATAGACGAGCGCCGCGGCCCACGCGATGTCACGCGAGAACCGGACGGTGGACTCGCGCAGCCACGCCTGGTCGCCAGGGGTGGCGAGCTCGGTGACCGACTCCTCGGCCACCTCGACGGCCACGCGGACCAGCTCCACGGTTTGTTGCAAACTCACTAACCGGGCCATCTCGGGCGGCGCAGCCGCGAAGACGTCAGTGGTGATCCGGGCCGCATCGTCCGGATGCCGGAGCCACTCGGCAAACCCGCGAAGGCCGGTTTGTACGAGCAGGCCGACGGACGATCGGATCTCCGCATCCATCGACTCGAACCACGGCAGCGTCTGCTCCATCCGCTGCAAGGCCAGCGTCGACAGGCGGACCGATGCCTGTTCGACGCGACGAGCGGCAGCTGACACCGATGCAGCGCGCATGCCGACATCAAAGCGCGCGCGTTGCACTACGTCAGGCGGTGTGCCGTGACGGCGACGTTGTCTTGGCGGTCACGCCCGGCTGTTACGCGGCGCTCACCCACGCGACCCGGTGTGCACGGATGTCAAGCGCGCCCACCCGATCGTCAGCGACCCAGAACAAGAAGGGGTGGCCATGCACGGTGATGACTGCCTCCGGATCGCCGGGTGGAAGACCGCCTTTGTCCCGGGCTGACCCGCTGCTCAGCAGCCTGCGGCCGTCGCCAGTGCGCAAAGTCCAATCGATGCGGCCCCGCCGGCTCCACATGGAGGCCCGGTCCTCGCCGTGACCCGTGGACGATTCCGGAAGAAGCGACCCCTGACCACCCACGACTGTTCCGCTGCCAGTGAGAAGGTCGAGGCTGCGATCGGGCCCTTGCTCCCATGTGGCTCCGTTGGCCCACGCGGTGAACTCGAGGTCTGTAGTGCCGTCGCCGTCGATGTCCCCTGCGAAGAACGCCTGGCCGAATCCGATCGGGCGCCGCAGTCTCTGCGTGAGGCTGCGGTGGACCTGCACCGCGCCGGTCTGCGTCACCTCTGTCACGTCCCACGTGATGCTGGTGGACGTAGGAAACACTGCGCTGTCGTACTCGAAGCGCGGCTTGCCGCGGTGGTGGGGGGCGCCCACCGGGGTGATCCACTGGTGATCTGGGAGATGGTCCGGCAGGGTCCGGCCGTTTCCTCCGGAGATCAAGAGCTTTCCGGCTGGACCACCGATGAGTCCCGGGTCGTTCGGGATCGGGTCGATCGCCAGCCCCAGTTGGTCACCGACGGCATACAGGTCGGTGACGTGGTCCCCGTTCAGGTCGCCGGCCGGGTATAGGCCGACCCAACCCTGGGGCACCGTTGCCGCCCAAGCGCGATGCGTTCCGCAGTAGACGACGATCTGTGTGGTGTCGCCGCTCATTTGTTGGTCGACGCTGAAGCACGCCGGTGCGGTCCTTCGCAGTTGGCTCAGCGCCGACAGCCCCTGCGGACCGGCGGGGGACACCGAGTACGCCGCGTGCGTCAGTGATCCATCCGCTATGGCGAGGTAGGACACATCCTGCGAGCCACGCCAGTCCAGGCCCACGGGCGTGAAAATGATGTTGGCCGTTGCCTGCCCGACGAGCAGTGCTTCGCCTCGATCCGGTAGGTAGCGATCCAGGTCGGCGACGTAGGGGTCACGCACAAGCTGGACAGTGCCCGGCGTGACGGTGATTGCGCCTGTTCGGCTGTTCGACCACCGGACGACACCGTTCGGTCCCATGTCGACAAGAGTCAGTGTCACCTCTGCGCCGTTGGGTGAGGAGACGGCTGCTGTGGTCTGCGCCAGCAGCACTCCGCCGGCATTGCGGCCTGGGCGATCGAGGGGGATGGCGATGTCGGAAGCCGACGTGTCACCCCACAGAGCGCGTCCTGTACGCGACGAGTACGCGGACACGTCGTACCAGAGCCCGTGTGGTCGCAGCCGCATGAGGTCGCTCACGCCGTCGCCGTCCATGTCACCGGCCGGCCACAAGTGGATCGGCCGGCCTCCGATATGGGGGCGGAACATGAAGTCATGCCAGCCGCTGCTCAACCCGGCGATGGAGGTGGACCGCCAAGCGCGCATCGCGGCGAGCAAGCGCTGGTGGACGGTGCCGTGGCCAGGCATGGCAGCGAGCCACGGGCTGTCCGCCGGGAGGGTCTGCCTCTTCGCCGCAGGCGCGTGACCCTGGCCGGCGCTAGCCGTCGGTGTCAGCGATGCGAGGGCGACGGCGGCAAGGATCATGGACAGCCGGCTGGATCGCGTCCAACGCATGCCCGTCCCCCGCTTCTCGTTCTCCCGAGGAGTCATTCGCGGCGGGAAGTGCTTCTCCTGCCGATTGTGCGCATCGGCTGCGGAGGCGCATGACGAGGAATACGGTGCGACGCATCGGGGCGGATCACAGTGTTGTCGGGGGGGCCGAGATGCGCCGTTCGTTCATGACCATTGCTGCTGTGTTGACCAGCGTCTTGACGCTCTCAGCGTCAGCGCATGCCGCACCAGCCGGATACGGCGACAAGCCGCCGGTGGTCGGGAAGTGGAAGCTGATCGGCTACGGGGGTGGCGGTCCCAGTTTCGTCAAAGGTGGATTCACCGTCACCGCGCATCACAAGGCCGTGCGGGCGTTTGTGGCGACGCCGACCTCCGACGCCGCCGAACAATGCGGTGGGCAGACACCGGTGTCGCTGGCCGGCAAGCAGAAGATCCGCCACTTCCACGGCATCAACCTCCACGGCAATCACTACAGCGTGTGGACCGTGGGCAAGGAGGACCCCAAGGTTCCCGGGCAGGTCCAGCCGATCAAGGTGCCGCTCAAGCGAGCGGGTCAATCGCTGACCGGCAGGATGATGCTCACCTTCCATAACCCGCGCGGTGGTCGACCGCACAACTACGGGCCGCCCAAGTCCGAGGGCTCGCTGAGCTACAAGCTGCCCGGACAGCCGCGCTGCGCTCTGTCGTTCCTCTTCAAGAAGACGTGACCCCGGCTTCAAGAAGACGTGACCCCGGCGTCGATGCCGTCGGCCAGGTCAAGGCGGGGTGCGCCGCCAGGGACTCGAACCCCGAACCCGCTGGTTAAGAGCCAGCTGCTCTGCCAATTGAGCTAGCGGCGCGTGCGGGCCAGGCTAGCAAAGGTGCGAGGCTCACCCCGTGAGCCCGGACGAGACCGCGCAGCGCTGCGCCGACACCATGTACGCCGCCGACCGCGCGAGCCAGGCGCTCGGCATCGCCACCAGCGACGTGACAGCGGGCCGGGCGACCGCGGCGATGACCGTGCGACCGGACATGGTCAATGGCCACGACATCTGTCACGGCGGCTATGTCTTCACCCTCGCCGACACCGCATTCGCCTTCGCTTGCAACACCTACGACGAGGTCACGGTCGCGGCCGGTGCTGACATCACGTTCCTCGAGCCGGTCCGAGCCGGCGACGAGCTCGTCGCCGAGGCGGTCGAGCGGGCCCGCCGCGGCCGGTCGGGGCTCTACGACGTCACCGTCCGGACGGCCGGCGGTCGCGTCGTAGCGGAGTTTCGCGGGCGAAGCCGCAGCCTCGGCGAACCCCTGCTTCGATAAGTGCCGGTCTTGTTGAGTGCGACGTTTGACGCGTT
>JAFAQI010000022.1 GCA_019246495.1 Frankiales bacterium
TGGAGGCACGCGGACGCGTCGTCGGCGCGATCGGGCTGTTCGGAGTTGGTGAGAAACGTCGACCGTTCAACGAGAGCGACCTGCACCTCGTCGTCGAGATCGGCCGGCGCGCTGCGCTCGCCATCGACAACGCGACGCTCTACCACCGCGAGCACATGCTCGCGGAAGCGTTGCAACGAAGTCTGCTTCCGGAGATCAAGCCGTTGCCCGGGCTCGACCTTGCGACGCGATACATGCCGAGCAGCGACCACGCGCAGGTCGGCGGCGACTGGTTCGACGCGTTCCCGTTGCCCGACGGGGCGGTCGGCATCGCGGTGGGCGACGCGATGGGTCACGACCCGCGCGCGTCGGGAGCCATGGGTCAGCTCCGCAGCGTGCTGCGTTCCTACGCCGCGGAAGGCGTCGCGCCAGCCGTCGTGCTCGACAAACTCGATCGCCTGGTGCAGGGCTTCGCCATGGCGCAGCTGGCGACGGTGTTCTATGGCCGGCTCGAGCCGGCGGCAGCGGACGGGTCGCGGGTGCTGCGCTACTGCAGCGCCGGTCATCCTCCGCCGGTCTTGCGCGGCGCCGATGGGAAGACGACGCTGCTCGACGGCGCCCAGTCGATCGTCATCGGCGTACCGCTCGGAGAAGGCGACCGGCCCGAGAGCAGCGTGACCGTGCCCGCGGGGTCGTTGCTCATCTGCTACACCGACGGGCTGGTCGAAGGCCGGCGGCGGACCTTCGACGACGGTCTCGCGATGTTGCGCACCGCCGTCGAGTCGCTGCCGACGGTGGATGCGGAGTCGGCCTGCGACAGCATCCTCGAGGCGTTGGTCGGCACCGACCGCGACGACGACATCGCGTTGCTCGCCGTGCATCCGGAAGGCTGACGCGCACGCGAGTCAGAGCCCGGATCCGCCGCGACCCTCACCGGCGACGAACCGCTCGGCGCCACGCCGGCCGGTCTCCAGCACCGCGACGCCGTGCTCCATCTCGATGCGCAGCGCCTCGCCGACCTCGTGACCCCACCCGGCGTAGACCGACGCACGGTCGGAGATCACCGTCGACTGCGGGTACGACGCGATGCGTTCGGCGAGCTCGACAGCCGCCGCAAGCGGATCGTCAGCGACCGACGTCACGAGTCCGATCGCGAGAGCCTCGGTCGCGTCGACTGCCCGGCCGGTGAGGATGAGGTCGAGCGCGCGGCCGAGACCGACGATCCGCGGCAGCCGCCACGTCCCGCCGTCGATCAGCGGCACGCCCCACCGGCGCTCGAAGCAGCCGAACGTCGCGCGGGGCGAGGCGACGCGCAGGTCGCACCAGAGTGCGAGCTCGAGTCCCCCGGCGACCGCCCAGCCGTCGACCGCGGCGATCGTCGGCTTGGCCGCCACCCGCCGGGTGAAACCGAGCGGACCGTCCGGGCCGGTCGCGCGAGGGGCCAGCGTCGCGATGGCCGTGAGGTCGGCGCCGGCGCAGAACGCCTCACCCGCGCCGGTGAGCACGAGGACGCGGCGCTCGTCGTCCGCCTCGAACCGCTCGAGCGCCTCGACGAGACGCTCGGCAGTCGGCCCGTCGATCGCGTTTCGCCGGTGCTGCCGGTCGATCGTCACGACGACAACCGGGCCGCGCGCGTCGTACCGGACCTCGTCCACCTGTGCCTCGTCGGAGCTCATCCCGCGATCATCGCGTCACGCACCGGTCGGAGTCGCGTTGGCGCCCGGACCGGCGGTGCCCCTAGACTGGCGCGGTCCCCGACGGCGGACGCTGAAGGGCGCTGCGCCGCGTCGCCCCCATCGTCTAGAGGCCTAGGACGCCGCCCTTTCAAGGCGGTAGCACGGGTTCGAATCCCGTTGGGGGCACGGCCTCAACCGAGGTCCCGTGGAGCAGCGTGGAGTGCTCGCCGCCCTGTCAAGGCGGAGGTCGCGGGTTCAAATCCCGTCGGGACCGCTCAACCGAACCGGCAAGTCAGCGGGTGGTCATTCTCCGCAGCAGAAACGGATGCCCGCCGGCGCGGTGAAAGGCGCCGAGTGTGCGCCAGTCGTCCTCGTCGACCGAGCCGTTGACCGGCAGGCCGTGGTCGGCCTGGAACTGCGAAACGGCGACGGCGGTCGTCGCGTCGTAGGTCCCGGTTTGCGCCGCGTCGAGCGCGCGCTGCAACGCGGACACTGCACCGCCGGTCGAACCGACCGACAGCGTGGTGTGCCGGTATCGCCACAGCGGACCGGGCCGTCCGGGCACGGCATCCATGACCGGGCACGTGCGGTCCTCGTCCCACTCGTGCGTCAGCTGCACGAGCCAGGTCACGCCGCCGGTGCCGGTGGCGCCACAGAACCGCTCGGTGGTCGCGACGCTTCCGCTTCCTGAGGGCAGCCAGTTGGGCAGCCGCAGCTGCCAGTGCCCGGTGATGCGCCCCCACATGTACGACGTGGTGTAGACGCCGGCCCGCACGTGCGCATCGGCGAGACCGCGCATCACGCCGCGCAGCACGTCGCGGTTGTGCCCGTCGTGCCGGGACCAGCCGTGCGGTCGGATCTCCACGTCGATCCAGACCATCGGTGCATTGACACCGGCCGCGTGCATGACGGCCAGCGCGTCAGCCGCCTGCGCCGCGCCGTCGTTGCGCAGCCGGCAGGTGTACGACGCACCGCACGTGCCGAAGGCGCCGGTCCGCGCGGCTGCGCGTTGCGCGGGTGAGGGGTAGCTCGGCACCAGGTAGGCGCCGATCGCGGAGCCGTGCGCGCGCGCCCAGGACACCTGGTCGGCGAAGCAGGGGTTGGCGGTGTGCCCGCGGCCGTCGGTCAGGCCGAGGATGACGAACGGCGGCGATCCGCCGGGAAGGTGATGTGCCGATGCGCCGGCGCATTGCGGCCACGAGACGTCAAAGCCGCGGGTCCACGTCGTACCGCCGCTGCGTGGTGACGCGGTCGCGCCCCCCGCCACGCCCGCCACGATCGTGAGTGCCGCCAGCCAGCCGGCCGCTCGCCGCATCTGCCGTCCCCCGCCACGCGCCCCGAGTCCGAAGTGTCGGCAACGTAACGAACGGACGGCCGCGAGGAAACGGAGGTTCGGCGGCCCGTCTCAGCCCGTGGACGGGGCGAGCCAGCCGCGGAGCACGGCATAGACCCGCGGGTGGTTCAGCAGGTCGAAGTGGTGCAGGCCGCCGAGGTGCCGGCCGCGGTCGATGTCGAGGGCAAGGCGGCGGCGACGGCCGGTGCCGGACGCGCTCGACCACGGCACGAGCGCGTCACCGATCACCCGGGCGGCGAAGGTGTCGTTGCGCCGGCCGATCGTCGCGCCGATGTAGAAGTGCTCGGCGCTCTCGAGCAGCGGTGCGCAGTCTGACGGCTCGTCCCGCCACGCGTCGAGGTCGTCCACGTCGGCCCAGTCACTTCCGCGGATGTCGCCGTAGCGCAGGTCCTTGATGCCGACGCTGCGCGTGGCAAGGGCGTCGGCGACAGGTGCGGTCTCGGGCAGCCGTCGCAGTGCGGCGACGAGCTTCGTGACACCGACCTCCAACGGCGCACCGAGATGCGGCGACCCGAGGTAGACGATCCGGCGGACGAGCGAAACCCAACTGCGGCCGCGTTCGGTCGCGGTGTGGCACGCGGCGCGGACGACAAGTCCGCCCATCGAGTGCCCGACCAGCGTCAGGCTCGTGACGGGCACCGGCCATCCGCCGACGAGATCGTCGAGCAACGACTCGAGGTCGTCACCGTTGTCGCAGACGTGCCGCCCGGTGTTGTAGCGGACGAACACCGGCGTGAGGCCCGCGTCGTCGCGCAGCCGCGAGCCGTGCGTCGACCGCGAGCCGCCGTAGTGGTCACGCGCGCCCAGCCGCCAGGACGCGTCGGTCTCGCACAGGCCGTGCACGAACACCGCGA
>JAFAQI010000276.1 GCA_019246495.1 Frankiales bacterium
CCCCCTCCGTTGAGGCCCGGCCGCGGACACCGAGTCACCTCGCGCGGGGTTCCGGTCATGGCGTCAGGCGCGAGTTCGGCCGAGGGTAGAGCGCATGGACAGGTATCGGCCCGTGCTCATCGGGGTGCTCGTTCTCACCGAGGTGGCGATCTGGCAGTGGCGCATGGTCATCGCGCACCGTGGGCGGCGTACGACGGCGTTCGTGCTCGGTGTCATCGGAGCGGCCCTCCAGATAACCGCGATCTCCCAAGTGGTGGCCGATATTCACGACGTCGTGAGCATCGCCGCCTACGCGGCCGGCGTCGGCTGCGGAGTGCTGTTCGGTCTGATCGCGGGCGAACGGCTCACCCCCGGACGCTTGGAGGTGAGCATCATCAGCGACGTCCCTTCGTTGACCGAACATCTGTGGCTCTACGGCTGGCCCGCGACCGCCGTCCCAGCCCACTCCGAGCGCGGTCCGGTCATCGCCGTTGCCGTGGAGGTCGAGCGAAGCCAGGAGCAGTTGCTGCGTGAGCACACAGCGAACATCGACCCCCGGGCACGCGTGCTGAGCAAGGAGATCCGGCCGTCTCCGGCCACGAGCGCGGCTCGTCCGCGCACCCATCCCGCTACCAGCGTTTTCGGCCGCGCCCGCCGTGGCGCGCCCTACACCGGGGGGCAGAACCCTGAACGGTACGCAGTTGCTCATCCCGCTGGCGACTGATCGATTTGATCTCGAAGTTCTCCGCGTCGAGCACGCCGAGGAGATGGTGTCTGTCCTCGCTGACGCGCGCATATACGAGTTCATCGGCGGTACCGCGCCGACGCTGCCCGAACTCACGCAGAGATACACCCAGCAGGTCGCCGGCTCCGGTAGGTCCGATGAGGTCTGGTTGAACTGGATCATTCGGCGCCGAAGCGACAAGCAGCCCATCGGTTACGTCCAGGCGACGGTCGCGCTGAGGACGTCCCGGTCTGTCGCGGAACTCGCCTGGGTCATCACCCCCGCACATCAAGGAGCGGGCGCCGCCACCGAGGCTGCGACGGCTGTCGCCGCCCACCTTCGCGCGAACGCCGATACCGAGTTGCATGCGCACATCGCGGACACCAACGTCGGGTCGGTCAAAGTGGCGGAACGTGTCGGGCTCGTCGCTACAGAGGCGCTCAACGAGGAGGGCGAGCGCTTATACGTAGCGATGTCGCGGCGGAGCGGGTGACGAGAATCGAACTCGCACTGTCAGCTTGGGAAGCTGATGTTCTGCCATTGAACTACACCCGCGCAGGCGGCGCCGGCCGTGCAGCTGGCGCCTGACCAGCGCTAGCGAGGATAGCCGCCGGGCACCCTTGCCGCGAGGTGTCTAGCTGCTGGTCACCGTGATCTGCCGGGTCGCGACCTGCGTGACCGTCTCGCTGCTCTGCGGGCCGGTGATCTCGAACATGCGGACGTTGAACGTGCCGGGCGTGATCAGGCTGAACTGGCCGTGACTGACGCAGCCCTTGCCCATTGTCTGCGGCGCGCTGGTCAGCGCGTCGAGTCGGCGTACGCCCGCGTCCGGGATCGGCGCGAAGTGCGACCCGCTGCGCACGTAGCCACTGACACCTACACCGAGCACGAAGCGCAGTTTTGCTGGTCCGGTCGCGGTCCATTGCACGAGCCGGTGCGCCGGCGTCTTGCTCGTGCTCATGACGAACGACGGCGTCGTGCAGTTCTTCGCGATCGCGGGATAGGACGGTCCCTGTCCGGCCCGCAGCAGCACGATGGCGATGACGACCACGGCAACCAGCGGGATCGTGCGCAGCCGCGCGCTACGTCGCCACCACTCCGGCGCGTCGGCCTCCGGGTCGTCCGGCGGCACCGGCCGGGCGGAGCGGGCCATCTAGTCCGTGCTGTCCGGTGGACGCGGCTCGTCCGCGGCTTCTGGCGAAGCGGCTGCCTCCGTTGCAGACTCCGGGGAGGTCGTGCCTTCGTCGGCGTCGGCGTCGGTGCTGGGTGGCGGCGTTACGTCGACGGCGGTGTCGTCGGCGAGGTCACCGGTCGTGGTGTCGACCACCGTCTCGCTGTCACCGGCGTGCCGGTCCGACGGGTCGACCGCTGTTGGCCCGTCGACTGGGCCCGCGGTCGTCGGCCCCGTGCCGGTCGACTCCTCCAGCGGCTGAGCCGGCGTCGACTCTTCCGCCGGTGGCTCGGCTTGGCGCGGGGGCTTGCGCAGGCCGATCGAGTCGGCCAGCACCTGCGCGATGTCGATGACCTTGACCCCGTTGGCCTTTCCTTCGCTACGCCGCTGGTTGACGGCGTCGTCGAGCATGATCAGGCAGTAGGGGCACGACGTCGCGATGAGATCAGCGCCGGTGCCCAGCGCCTCGTCGGTGCGCTCGACGTTGACCCGCTTGCCGATCCGCTCCTCCATCCACATGCGCGCGCCGCCCGCGCCGCAGCAGAAGCCACGCTTGCCGCAGCGCTCCATCTCCACCCGCTGCACACCGGGGATCGCGTCGAGCACCGTGCGGGGCGCGTCGAGCACGTCGTTGTGCCGCCCGAGGTAACACGGGTCGTGGTAGGTCAGCTTCGCCACCACGTCGTCCTGCGGGCTGAGCTTGCCCTCCGCGACCAGCCGGCCCAGCAGCTGCGAGTGGTGCACGACCTCGTAGTTGCCACCGAGCGACGGATACTCGTTGCCGATCGTGTTGAAGCAGTGCGGGCACGACGCCACGATCTTCTTCACGCCCGCGTTGTCGAGCACCTCGATGTTGGCCTTGGCCATCTCCTGGAACAGGTATTCGTTGCCGATGCGGCGCGCCGGGTCACCCGTGCACGTCTCCTGCGGCCCGAGGATCGCGAACTTGACGCCGGCCGCGTTGAACACCCGCGCGATCGCCTGGGTCGAGCGGCGCGCACGGTCGTCGAGCGCGCCTGCACAACCGACCCAGTAGAGCCACTCGATGTCATCCGGGATGTGGTCGGTCACGACCGGTACGTCGAACTCCACCCCGTCGGTCCACTCGGTCCGAGCGTTTGCCGACATGCCCCACGGGTTGCCGTTGTTCTCGATGTTGCGCAGCATCACGCCGGCTTCACTCGGGAACGACGACTCCATCAGCACCTGATAGCGGCGCATGTCGACGATCGCGTCGACATGCTCGATGTCGACCGGGCACTCCTCAACGCACGCGCCGCACGTCGTACAGGACCACAGCACGTCCGGGTCGATGACGTCCGGCACGAGCATCACCGGCGCATGCTCTTGGTCCTCTGAGCCGGCGCCGACCTTCTGCGCGCCGATGAGCCGGTCGGCCTGCGCGAACATGTGGTCGCGCAGCTGAGTGATGACGAGCTTCGGGTTCAGCGGCTTGCCGGTGTTCCACGCCGGACACTTGTCCTGGCAGCGGCCGCACTCCGTGCAGGCGAGTGTCTGGAGCAGCTGCTGCTTGTGGAAGTGCTCGATCTGCCCGGCGCCGAGGACGGCGTTCTCGTCCTCCATCAGCTTCTCGAGGTCCGGCGTCGTACCCAGCGCACCCAGCGCCTTTGGCTGCCGCTTCATCGACGCGTTGAGCGGCGCCGTGAAGATGTGCATGTGCTTGCTGTAGAGCACCAGCACCAGGAAGCCCATGACGACGGCGATCTGCGCGACGATGAAGACGGTCTCGAACGCCTCGCTGTTGGGCGTGATGTAGGAGACGGCCTTCGACGCGAACGGCCACCAGCCGTCGTGCTGGTAGGGGAAGTAGCCGCTCGTGATCTGCGCGCCGCGGTAGAGCAGCAGGGTCGCGATCACCAGGAAGATCATCCCGAGCACGATGAACGCCTGGTCGACGTGTGAGCCGTAGAAGCGCGAGCGCCGGTCGAGGCGCGCTGGTGACTGCGCGATGCGGATCGCGGTGAAGATCACGAGCGCCACCAGGACGGCCACCGCGAAGATGTCCTCGATCAGCCCGAGGGCGCGGCTCTGCCCGATCAGCGGGATCGCGAAGTCGCGCTGGAACAGCGCGCCGTAGGCCTCGATGATCGTCAGCAGCAGGACAATGAACGCCCAGAACGTGAACGCGTGCGCCCAGCCGGACAGCGGCCGCTTGAACAGCTTGCGCTGGGCGAAGACGTCGACCAGCTGCGCCTGGACCGCGCCGGCGATCGTCGGCCGCCGCTCGGGCGGGATGTCCGCGCCCGACCAGACCAGGCGGCCGAGCCACCAGACGCGTGCGCCCGCGACGGCGGCGGCGACCACCGTCACGAGCAGTCCGGCGATGAGGCGTGCGGTCACGTGGGTTCTCCCCGGTCCAGTGCGAATCTGGTCGGCAGCGTAACGAGGCCCTCGGGACGGCGCGGGCGGGGGCGGCGCGCCTAGAGGACGCGGCTCAACCAGCCGACGAGCGGCACCACCACGAGCGGGGCGGTCAGGATGACCAGCCCGACGATCACGAGCGCGGCCAGGACCCGGGTGCGCAGGTTGGGCTCGCCGCGCCGGTCCTGGAGCCGCCCGAGCATGCCGGGAGCGTACGCCGACGCTCCGCGGCCCGGCTTGCCAAGAGTCCGGAAAAAAAATTGAGCCAATTTCGCTCAATCGGGATTGACAGGCCGCTCCCGCCTGTTGAGTATGAGTGAAGGCGGCTCAAGGTCGAGCCGGCCTCCTCTGCCGACCAGCTGATAGATCCAGCGTGGCGACAGAGTCCGGACCATCAACGAAAGGCACATCCATGGCACGAGCGGTCGGCATCGACCTCGGTACGACGAACAGCGTCGTCACCGTCCTCGAAGGCGGCGAGCCCAACGTCATCGCCAACGCCGAGGGCTCCCGGACGACGCCCAGCGTCGTCGCGTTCGCCAAGAACGGCGAAGTCCTGGTCGGCGAGGTCGCCAAGCGGCAGGCCGTCACCAACCCGGACCGCACGATCCGGTCGGTCAAGCGCCACATGGGCACCGACTGGACCGTCTCCATCGACGGCAAGGACATGACGCCGCAGCAGATCTCGGCGTTCATCCTCCAGAAGCTCAAGCGGGACGCGGAGGCCTACCTCGGCGAAACCGTGACTGACGCGGTGATCACCGTCCCGGCGTACTTCTCAGACCACAAGCGCCAGGCGACGAAGGAGGCCGGCCAGATCGCCGGACTCAACGTCCTGCGCATCATCAACGAGCCGACCGCGGCAGCGCTCGCCTACGGGCTCGACAAGGAGTCCGACCAGACGATCCTCGTCTTCGACCTCGGCGGCGGCACGTTCGACGTATCGCTGCTCGAGATCGGCGATGGCGTCATCGAGGTCAAGGCGACCAGCGGTGACAACAACCTCGGTGGCGATGACTGGGACGAGCGCGTCGTCGACTGGCTCGTCACGACGTTCAAGAACAACCACGGCATCGACCTGTCCAAGGACAAGATGGCGATGCAGCGGCTTCGTGAAGCCGCCGAGAAGGCGAAGATCGAGCTGTCGTCGTCGAGCGAGGCGACGATCAACCTGCCCTACATCACCGCGAGCGGCGACGGTCCGCTGCACCTCGAGGAGAAGCTCACCCGCGCGGAGTTCCAGCGGATGACGAGCGATCTGCTCGACCGGTGCAAGGGCCCGTTCCAGCAGGCCATCAAGGATGCCGGCATCTCCGTTGCGGACATCCACCACGTCGTGCTCGTCGGCGGCTCGACCCGCATGCCTGCGGTCGTCGACGTCGTCAAGGAACTCACCGGCGGCAAGGAGCCCAACAAGGGCGTCAACCCGGACGAGGTCGTCGCCGTCGGCGCCGCGCTTCAGGCCGGCGTGCTCAAGGGTGAGGTCAAGGACGTCCTGCTTCTCGACGTCACGCCGCTGTCGCTCGGCATCGAAACCAAGGGCGGCATCTTCACGAAGCTGATCGAGCGCAACACCACGATCCCGACCAAGCGCAGCGAGATCTTCACGACGGCTGACGACAACCAGCCCTCGGTGCAGATCCAGGTCTACCAAGGCGAGCGCGAGATCGCGTCGTACAACAAGCGGCTCGGCATGTTCGAGCTGACCGGCCTTCCGCCGGCCCCGCGCGGTGTGCCGCAGATCGAGGTCACGTTCGACATCGACGCGAACGGCATCGTCCACGTGTCGGCGAAGGACCTTGGCACGGGCAAGGAGCAGTCGATGACGATCACCGGCGGCTCGGCGCTGCCGAAGGACGACATCGAGCGGATGATGCGCGAGGCCGAGCAGTTCGCCGAGGAGGACAAGAAGCGGCGCGAGGCGGCGGAGACCCGCAACCAGGCGGAGACGCTCGTCTACTCGACCGAGAAGTTCATCACTGACAACGGTGACAAGGTGCCGGACGACCTCAAGACCGAGGTCACGACGGCGGTCGGTGACGTGAAGAAGGCACTCGATGCCGA
>JAFAQI010000283.1 GCA_019246495.1 Frankiales bacterium
TGCATCCATACGTCGACGTGCTGCTCGCGCAGCCGTTCCACCGGGAGCTGCGCGGCGACCGCATCCGGCCATGGGGTGAGCCGCAGCCGCAGCGTCGGCGCGACCGGCCCCCACGAAGCGAGACCGGCGAGCAGCGCGCGCGCCGCGTCGGCGGTGAGCGCAAGGCAGTCATAGACGTGCAGATAGGAGTCGTCGCCGTAGCCCGACCCGCGCTCGAACAGCGTGTAGCCGACCACCTGGCCGGTCGCCGCGTCCTCCGCGACGGTCAGGCCGTCGAGCCCGTCGGGCAGCGCGTCGCCGTCGGGGTCGGCGAACAGCGGGCCGCGCCGGCTGAGGAAGCCGTTGCCGGTCCGCGCGATCTCGTCGTAGACGGCGCGGACCAGTGGCCAGTCGGTGCCGTCGCCACCGCGCAACCGCACCGTGCTCGGCGCGGCACGTCGGTCCAGCACGGCGGTCGGAAGCGTCACCGTGCGCAGGGCGCCGCAGACCTCGAAGCCGAGCGAGCGATAGACCGCGGACGACGTGCAGAACAGCGCCGCCACCGCCGCTCCCCGATCCCGCGCGGAGTGCAGCAGTGTGCTCATCACCGCGCGGCTCGCACCACGACCACGGTGCTCCGGCGCGACCGCGACACTGGCGACGCCGGACGCGGCGAGGACGCGACCGCCCCACCACTGCTCATGCACGAGGTCGACTGCCTGCGCGACGAGCGTGCCGCTCTCGTCGAAGGCACCCCAGCGAATTCGTGCGTCCGGTGACGCGGCTACCGGCGGTGGCGCATCGGACGAGGGACGCCAGCCGAACGCCGTCGCGCTGAGCTTGCGCGCGGCGGAAAGGTCTGCATCAGCGAGCTGCCGGACGTCGAGCATGCCGCCAGTCTCACAGCCGCGGTCGGGGACGCGCGAGCTAGTTGCGGACGCCGGAAACGGCGAAGCCGCCCGGAGGATTGTCCGGGCGGCTTCGCCGTGTCACGCCGAGGATCAGGCGTTGACCGCCGTACGGCGACGGCCCATGGCGAAGCCACTGCCGATGCCGAGACCGAGCAGCGCCACGCCGCCGGCACCGATGCCGATGTTGCGGCCGGTGTGACTGCTGCTCTTGCTGGTCGCAGCGGCATTCGTCGCCGCCAGCGAGACCGGGCGCGTGCTCTGCGTCAGGACGTAGGTGGCTCCCACGCCGCCCGGCGCCTGCGAGACCAGGTTGCCCGTCGCACCCATCGCAGCGATCTGCTGGTGCGCGTTGCTCGACGCCTGGTTGAGCTGCTTCAGCAGCGGACCAGTTGCGCCGCTCTGGACCGCGTCGATGCCGCCCTTGATCTGGCCGGCACCGCTGACCGCCGAGGTGAGACCGGCGGCGAGCTGCGCCGTACCCGTCACCGCGGCCGGGAGGCCGGTGGCGACCTGGTGCTGCCCGTCAGACAGTTGTCGCAGCCCGTCCTTCAGCTGCGCGGCACCCGCTGAAGCTGTACCGGTGCCCGCGAAGAGCTTCCGGGAGCCGGCCAGCGCCAGGCCGGTGCCGGCGTGCAGCTTCTTCGCACCGGCGAGGGCGAGCCCGGAGCCGGCGTAGAGCTGCTGCGAGCCGGCAAGTGCCTGTGCCGACCCGGCTGTCAGTGCGGTGGAGCCGGTGAGCGCGCTTTGCGCTCCTGCTGCCAGCGCCGTCACGCCGCCCACGGCTGCCGGGAGACCGGCGGCCGGGTCGAGCAGTTGCGTCAGGCCGGCATTGACGGCCTGGAGGCCCTGCAGAAGTCCGCCCTGGTCAGTCGGACCGCCGGCGCCCACCGGATGGCTGAGCCCCGCGTGCACCGCACTCGCACCGGCCGCCATCGCGGCGAGGCCGGCAACGACACCCTGAGACGGGTTGGGGTTGGTGAGCCCGGCGCTGATCGGGTTCAGCGCGTTCGTCAGGACGCCCTGGAGTACTGCCGCTTCCGTGGCACCCACGACACCCTGCGACACCGCGTTCATAGCGGGGATGACCGGCCGGGTGCCGTTGAACGGCGGACCCGCGAAGCACGGGTCGGAGACGCTGGGCGTCGCATTGCCGTTGACCATGACGCCGATGACGTCGATGGAGCACTGGATGCCGGTGACGATGCCCGTGCCGGGCGTCGCGAAGGCGGCGTGCAGGGCGCTCGCACCGTTGCCGATCTGGTCGACGCCGTTGAGCAGCGTCTGGGACGTGGCGTCATCGCCGACGCCCGCGATCATCGCCTGGATGCCCGCCTGCATCTGGTTCAGCCCGGCGACACCCGCGGCCAGCCCGGTAGACGGGTTGGCGAGCTGGGGCAACCCTCCGGAGATCTGCGCGAGACCGGTCGTCAGCGACGCCTGACCCGCGTGGATCTGCGTGAGGCCGCCGGTGAGCCCGGTGGCGTTGTTGGCCAGCCCGTTGTGGATCAGGCGCAAGCCACCGGTGAGGCCCGTGGCCGGGTCGTTGCCGAGGCCCTTGTGGATCAGGGCGAGGCCCCCGGTGAGCCCAGCGGCGGGATCGTTGTTGAGGCCGTTGTGGATCAGCTGGAGCCCAGCGGACAGGGCCTTCGAACCGTTGTAGGCCTTCTTGGTGCCCGCGTCGAGCTTGTTGGCGCCGTCGGCGCCCTTCACGATTCCGTCATG
>JAFAQI010000453.1 GCA_019246495.1 Frankiales bacterium
CACGCGCTGGATGGCCTCCAAAAGGTGGTGCATGCTCACGATGTGTTCGCCGTGGCGGACCGCGAGCAGGGCGGCCTCGTTGGCGACATTGGCGAGGTCGGCCCCCGTGAAGCCAGGGGTGCGCCGCGCGAGCAGCTCGAGGTCGACGTCGGGCGAGAACGGCTTGCCCTTGGAATGCACTCGCAGGATCGCCTTGCGGCCTTCGAGGTCGGGCCGGTCGACGACGATCTGCCGGTCGAAACGGCCGGGCCGCAGCAGCGCGGGGTCGAGGATGTCGGGCCGGTTGGTCGCGGCGATCAGGATGACGCCGCGGTTGACGTCGAAGCCGTCCATCTCGACGAGCAGCTGGTTGAGCGTCTGCTCCCGCTCGTCGTGACCGCCACCGAGTCCGGCTCCACGGTGCCGGCCGACCGCGTCGATCTCGTCGACGAAGATGATGGCCGGCGCGTTGGCCTTTGCCTGCTCGAACAGGTCACGCACCCGGGAGGCGCCGACACCGACGAACATCTCGACGAAGTCGGAGCCGGAGATCGAGTAGAACGGCACGCCGGCCTCACCGGCGACCGCCCGCGCAAGCAGCGTCTTGCCGGTGCCGGGCGGGCCATAGAGCAGCACGCCCTTCGGGATCTTCGCGCCGATCGCCTGGAACTTGGCCGGGTTCTCCAGGAACTCCTTGATCTCCTGGAGCTCCTCGATCGCCTCGTCCGCTCCGGCGACGTCAGCGAACGTCGTCTTCGGGGTGTCCTTGCTGACGAGCTTGGCGCGGGCCTTGCCGAACTGCATGACCCGGCCGCCGCCACCCTGCATCTGGTTGAGGAAGAAGAACATCACCAGCAGGATCAGCGCGAACGGGATGAGCTGGAACAGGAAGCCCAGGAACGGGTTCGTGTGGCTGACCGAGATCTTCTTCTCGATGCCACCCGCGGCGTGGATCTCCTGCTGGATGACGTTGTCGTAGTCGATCGTGTAGCTCGACTGGAGCTTCGAGGCCTTGTCGACGGTCACGCCCGGCTTGAGCTGGACCTGGACCGTCTGCTCCTTGTCCTGGATCGTCGCCTTCTGCACCTGGTGGTTGGCGATCGCTTGCTCGATCGTCGACAGGGGGACGCTCTTGTAGCCGCCGTTGCTGCCGGTCAGGGCAACGAGGCCGAAGACCAACAGGACGGCGATGATGAGCCAGGTGATGGGCCCGCGAATGGTTCGTCTGAGGTTCATCGGCTCGGGCCGCGGAACCGGCCCGTCCCTCCTGCGCGTGGGGAAATTCCGTACGACGACGATACCCCGCAAGCGTGGACACCGCGATCGACCTGCAGGGACGCTCCCGCCGGCCGGGCGACCTGCCGGCACCCATTGCCAGAGACCCGGCACCCATTGCCAGAGACTTAGTGCGCGTAGACCTCCGGGCGAAGGGTCCCGACGTAGGGCAGCTCCCGGTAGCGCTCGGCGTAGTCGAGGCCGTAGCCGACGACGAACACGCTCGGGATGTCGAAGCCCATGTAGCGGACGGGCACCTGCACCTCGGCCGCCTCGGGTTTGCGCAGCAGGGCGAGCACCTCGAGCGAGGCGGGCTG
This sequence comes from Frankiales bacterium, assembly GCA_019246495.1. Taxonomy (GTDB): domain Bacteria; phylum Actinomycetota; class Actinomycetes; order JAFAQI01; family JAFAQI01; genus JAFAQI01. The sequence continues at coordinate 1,572 of JAFAQI010000453.1, forward strand.
GCGGGACCGCAGGTTCCGCAGCAGCCAGGACAGCGTCAGCCCGGAGTCGATGATGTCCTCGACGACCAGCACGTCGCGCCCGGCGATGTCGCGGTCGAGGTCCTTGAGGATGCGCACCACGCCGCTTGTCGACGTCCCCGAGCCGTACGACGACACCGCCATGAACTCCATCGACACGGGGATCGTGAGGGCTCGCGCGAGATCGGCCATCACCATGACCGCGCCCTTGAGCACGCCGACGAGCAGCACCTCGCGGTCGGCGTAGTCGTGGTCGATCCGGGCGGCGAGCTCGGCGATCTTGTCGCGGATCTGCTGCTGCGAGACGAGCACGCCCTCGACGTCCGGGTGTAGCTCCACCGGTTGCTCGGCCGTGGTGGGCATCGGCAGCAGCGGGGCTGTCATCGCTTCATCGGAACGAGAGCCTGTCATACCGCCGCTCTCCGACCAACCCGCCGGGCAGCGACACCGGCCCCTGGCCGTGCCAGCGGACGACCAGCCCGTCGAGGGCGTAGACGTGGCGCGCGCTGAGCTGGCCCGGCGGAGCGCCCGCCGCGACCGCGGCGCTGCGCAGGACTCGTCGGCGTACGGCGGCGGGAAGCTCGGCGAGGCGGTCGGGCGAGAGCTCGGTGGCCGCCGTGCGGGCCCAGCCGTCGAGCGCGTCGGCGTCATCGCGTAGCAGGGCGGCGGTGCGGGCGAGTGCCTCGGCGACGCCCGGACCCAGCGCGCGTTCCAGCGCCGGCAGCGCGTCCTGCCGGACCCGGACCCGCGCGTAGCCGTCGTCGGCGTTCATCGGGTCGTGCCAGACCG
>JAFAQI010000348.1 GCA_019246495.1 Frankiales bacterium
CGCCGAGCCGGCCGCTCCCGCCGAGGAGGCGACCGACGCCGCCACCCCCGACCCGGACGCCCGCCCCGAGACCTCGGGTGACGAGCCGGTCGAGACCCCGGCCACCGAGAGCTGATGCTCGAGGACGCGCTCGACCATCTCGTCCGCGGCATCGTCGATCACCCGGACGAAGTCCACGTCGACCTGCGCAACCAGCGCCGCGGCAAGGTCCTCGAGGTCCGGGTGCACCCCGACGACCTCGGCAAGGTCATCGGTCGCGGCGGCCGCACGGCCCGCGCGCTGCGCACGGTCATGGCAGCACTCGGCGGACGCGGCATCCGCGTGGACCTCGTCGACGTCGACGAGGTGCGCTGAGCCGCGCGGTCCCCGTGCAGCTCGTCGTCGGCCGCATCGCAAAGGCGCACGGCGTGACCGGCGAAGTCGCGGTCGACGTGCGCACCGATGCCGTGGAGCTGCGCTTCGCGCCTGGTACGACGCTGGCGACCGAGCCGCCCGAACGCGGACCGCTCACGGTGACCCGAACGCGTTGGCACTCGGGCCGGCTGCTCGTCGTCTTCGACGCGGTGGCCGACCGGACGGCCGCCGAGGCGTTGCGCGGCACATTGCTCGTCGCCGACTCGGCGACCAGTCCGCCGCCGGACGACGACGAGTTCTGGGACCACGAGCTGGAAGGCCTGGCGGTCGTCACCACGTCCGGTGAGGCGGTCGGATCGCTCACCGCGGTTCTGCATCCGCCCGGCGCGGACCTGCTCGCCGTGACCCGGCCTGACGGCAGCGAGGTGCTGGTGCCGTTCGTCAAAGCGTTCGTACCCGAGGTCGACGTCGCGGCCGGCCGCGTCGTCATCGACCCGCCCGACGGATTGCTCGAGCTGTGACCGGCGCCGACGCCGCGCCGTTGCGCATCGACGTCATCACGATCTTCCCGGCGTACTTCTCCGTGCTCGAGGTCTCGCTCCTCGGCAAGGCCCGCGAGCGCGGTCTCGTCGACGTCCGGGTGCACGACCTCCGCAACTGGACCGAGGACGTGCACCGCACCGTCGACGACTCCCCGTACGGCGGCGGCCCAGGCATGCTCATGCGACCCGAGCCCTGGGGCAAAGCCATCGACGAAGTCGCTGGCGGAGCCCCTCAGGAGGCAGAGGGCCGAGCCCTGGACGACGTAGCGGGCGCGTCGTCGCCACCGCGGCTCGTCATCCCGACGCCGTCCGGGCGCCTGTTCACCCAGCAAGACGCCGTGGCCTGGGCGCAGGACGAGCGGCTGGTGTTCGCCCCCGCGCGCTACGAAGGGATCGACGCGCGCGTCGCCGCCGACGCGAGCCGCCGCATGCCCGTCGAGGAAGTCTCGATCGGCGACTACGTGCTGGCGGGCGGTGAGGCGGCCGTCGTCGTCATGATCGAGGCGATCGCGCGGCTGCTGCCCGGCTTCATGGGCAACGCCGAGAGCCCGGTGACCGAGTCGTTCACTCCGGATGCCGGCGGCGCCGCCCTGCTCGAAGCCCCTGCCTACACGCGGCCCGCCAGCTGGCGCGGGCTCGACGTTCCGGAGGTTCTCCTCTCCGGCGACCACGCCGCCGTGGCCCGCTGGCGCGAGGAGGCCGCCCGACGGCGTACGGCGCAGTATCGGCCGGACCTGCTCGACTGAGCCCTCCGCGCGTGCCGACCGGATGGCCGTCGCGTGTTACCGCCGGGCGACCGCTGTGTGGCACCATGGATCGACCGCCGCCGGGGACAGCTGCGTGCCGAGCTGCCCGGGCGAGACGCTTACAGCTGTTGCCTGCTGTCTGATGCCGAAGGAACTCCGATGCAGACCCTCGACTCGATCGACGCCGCGTCGCTGCGCAGCGACGTGCCGGAGTTCCGGCCCGGGGACACCGTCAAGGTGCACGTCCGCGTCGTCGAGGGCAACCGCGAGCGCATCCAGGTCTTCCAGGGCGTCGTGATCCGCCGCCAGGGCGGCGGCGTCCGCGAGACGTTCACGGTCCGCAAGGTGAGCTTCGGCGTGGGAGTCGAGCGCACGTTTCCCGTGCACTCGCCGATCGTCGATCACATCGAGGTCGTGACCCGCGGCGACGTACGCCGGGCGAAGCTCTACTACCTACGCGAGCTGCGCGGCAAGAAGGCCAAGATCAAGGAGAAGCGCGACGCCACTCCGGCGCGCTGACGCACCGAGATCCGTGACGTCTCCCGAGACACCCGCCGGTCCGCCGACCGCCGACGAGGAGAACGCGCACGTCGTCGACGGCGCCGCACCCGAGTCGACCGAGTCAGCGGACGCGACGGCACCGCCATCTTCGCGGGCCGCGGGCGGTACGACGACACCGGCGCACCGCAAGCGCAAGGGAACGTCGTTCTGGAAAGAGCTCCCGTTCCTGGTGCTCATCGCGCTCGTGCTCGCGTTGCTCATCAAGACGTTCCTGGTGCAGGCGTTCTACATCCCGTCGGGGTCCATGGAGAACACGCTGCACATCGGCGACCGGGTGCTGGTCAACAAGCTCGTCTACCGCATCCGTGACGTGCACCGCGGCGAGATCATCGTGTTCCGTGGCCCGACGTCTTGGCAGGACAATCCCGAGTTCACGTCGACGCCACCGAGCAACCCGATCGCACGCTTCTTCCACGACATCGGCTCCGCACTCGGCGTCGCTGCCCCGAGCAGCAAGGACTTCATCAAGCGCGTGATCGGCGTCGGCGGTGACCATGTCATCTGCTGTGACACGCAAGGCCGGATCACCGTCAACGGTCATCCGCTCGACGAGAAGAGTTACCTCTACTTCGACCCGACGACGCACCAGCAGGTGAAGCCGTCGTTGCAGAACTTCGACATCACCGTGCCGAAGGGTCGGCTCTGGGTGATGGGCGACCACCGCGACGAGTCCGCCGACTCGCGCTCGCACATCAGTGACGGCGAGGACGGCACGATCCCGACGAAGAACGTGATCGGCCGCGCCTTCGTCCGCGTCTGGCCGCCGAGCCATTGGGGCACGCTCTCGGTCCCCAAGACCTTCCACCAGGCGGGGTTGGCCGCCGCAGCAATCTTTGGATCGCCGCTCGGGCTCGGTTTCGCCGGTGCCATCCCGCTGACGCTGCTGCGGCGACGGCTGCGCCGCCGCCGGCGCGCCGCTCTCTGACCGCACCTGACCCGGGGACTCGCCCCTTCGCAGTGCGACACGATGTTTCGTATTTGTCCGTTTGGATACGCTTCGCCCGATTAGCCCATTCGGGTCACGCCTGCGTCGTCGCGCGCCGCAGCGGGTCGGAAGGACACGGGGATGC
>JAFAQI010000413.1 GCA_019246495.1 Frankiales bacterium
CGCCGACCTGCAGCAGGAGTTCGGCCTCACCTACATCTTCATCGCGCACGACCTGTCGGTGGTCCGGCACGTGAGCGACCGGCTGGCAGTCATGTACCTCGGCAAGGTCGGTGAGCTCGGCGAGGTCGAGGACGTCTACGAGCACGAGCGGCACCCCTACACGAGCGCTCTGCTCTCGGCGGTGCCGATGCCCGACCCGCGGTCGCTGAGCGCCCGCCAGCGCATCGTGCTCGTCGGCGACGTGCCGTCACCGATCGCCCCGCCGAGTGGTTGCCGCTTCCATCCGCGGTGTCCGAAGGCGCGCCCCAACTGCGTCACCGACGAGCCCGCATTGATCCCGCGACTGCCGGACGACCCGCCCGGTCACCTCGCGGCGTGCCACTACCCGGTCGCGGACGGCGAGGACATCTCGCAGTTCACTCCCGAGATCGCCGAGACCGAGCGCATCGTCGAAGAAGGACTGGTCGGCAATGGCTGACCGTCGTACAGCTTGCACCGACCCCAGCGGACGGAAGGTCATGCCATGACCGTCGGCGACATCATCTCCCAGACTCCCATTCCGGATGAGGGTCCGCTCGCTGTCGAAGGCGAGGCCGCCAGGAAGATCGAAGGCCGCAGTCCGTGGCGGCTGGCCTGGGAGCGGTTGCGCCGGGACCGTGCGGCGATGGTGTCGATCGTCGTCATCGTGCTGATCGTCGCGATGGCCGTCTTCGCGCCGGTGTTCGGCTCGATCACCGGTCACGGCCCCAACCAGCAGTTCCGCCAGACCGGTCTGAACCCGGAAGGCTTCCCGACCGGCCCGGGCTCCAACTTCGTCCTCGGCACGGACGACCAGGGCCGCGACGTGCTCGTGCGCATCGCGTACGGCGCTCGTATCTCGCTGATCGTCGGCGTTCTCGCCACGGCGATCACCGTCACCATCGGCGTGATCGTCGGCCTCGCGGCCGGTTACTTCGGCAAGATCGTCGACACGATCCTCACCCGCGTCGTCGACATCTTCCTGTCACTACCGTTCCTGCTGTTCGCGATCAGCCTCGCGTCCGTCGTCGGACCGAGCCTCACGATCGTCATCGTCGTACTCGCCATCTTCGGCTGGTCGACGGTTGCCCGTATCGTCCGCGGTCAGGTGCTGTCGATCCGGGAGCGCGAATACATCGAAGCGGCTCGGTCGCTCGGAGCAGGCTCCTGGCGCATCATGTTCATCGACATCCTGCCCAACATCATCGCGCCGATCATCGTCTACACCACGCTGCTCATTCCGGTGAGCATCGTCGGCGAAGCCACGCTGTCCTTCCTCGGCATCGGCGTGCAGTCGCCGACGGCGGACTGGGGCCAGATGATCTCCGACGCGTCGAAGTACTACACCGCGGCTTGGTGGTTCCTGGTCTTCCCGAGCCTTGCGCTGCTGATCACCACTCTCGCGTTCAACATCTTCGGCGACGGTGTGCGTGATGCGTTCGACCCGCGCGCCGACCGGATGTTCGGCTAGGAGCCCGTCATGACCTCAGGCCTCTGGATTGCCGTCGCGGTGCTCGTCGCGCTCGGCGTCGCATCGCTGTTCTACTCGATGGCGCGGTTCCTGTTCCGACGCATCCTGCTCGGCGTGTTCGTCATGTGGGTCGTGTCGATGATCGTGTTCGGTCTGTTCTTCTGGAGCCCGTCCGGGAAGCTCGCCGTTGCCCAGCGGATCGCCGGCAAGCAAGCGACTCCGCAGCAGGTGCACGCGGTCCTTGTCCGCCTGCACCTCAACGACTCACTGCCGCTCCAGTACTGGCACTTCTTGTGGGGCATTCCCGGAGACAAGCAGTCCCGTGGCCTGTTGCACGGCAGCCTGGGTTATGACTTCAACTACGGGCTGTCCGTCAACCACGTCGTCGCCCAGGCAGCTCCGATCACGCTGTCCCTCGCGCTCGGCGCCGGCATCCTCTGGCTCGCGATGGGCCTGCTCTCCGGCATCCTCTCGGCGATCCGGCCACGCTCGATCATGGACCGCGCGTTCACGACACTGGCTTTGGGTTTTTACTCGCTGCCGACGTTCGTGCTCGGCCTGATGCTGCTGCTGATCTTCTACTTCCGGCTCACGAAGGCTGGACTCTCGTGGTTCCCGGCTGCCGGCTATGCGTCCTTCACCGGTAACCCGGCGAACTGGGCCCGGCACTTGTTGCTGCCCTGGTTCAGCCTCGCCGCCGTGACCGCGGCCGCCTACACCCGGCTCACCCGCGGGTCGATGCTCGACGTGCTGGGTGAGGACTACATCCGGACGGCGCGGGCCAAAGGTCTGTCCGAACGACGGGTGGTGTTCCGGCATGCGCTGCGAGCGGCGCTGACGCCGATCGTCACGCAGTTCGGCATCGACTTCGGGACGCTGGTAGGCGGCGCCATCATCACCGAGACGGTGTTCAGCTTGCCTGGGCTCGGCTACACAGCGGTCAACGCGATCACCCTCGGCGACCTGCCGGTCATTCTCGGCATCACCATCCTGGCGACGGCGGCGATCGTCGTGGCCAACATCGTGGTCGACGTTCTCTACGCCGTGCTGGATCCGCGAGTCCGGCTACACTGACGTCGGCTCCGCTGGGGCCGGTCCGCGCCGTCGTTCGAGGAAGCCGATGTCGGTTCTCGTCTCCATCATTCTGGTCGTCACGAGTGTTGTGCTCGTGCTGCTGATCCTGCTGCACCGCGGCAAGGGCGGCGGCCTGTCGGACCTGTTCGGCGGTGGCGTCTCGTCGACGCTGTCGGGCTCGTCCGTCGTGGAGAAGAACCTCGACCGGATCACGATCTTCACCGGCATCATCTGGTTCGCGAGCATCATCGCCGAAGGGCTCGTGCTGAAGCACAACATCTGAGCCGGCAGCGATCGCGGCGGCTCAGGGCGAGGCGAGACGGGCGAGTGACGCGGGCAGCCGGCTAGCGGCAGCCCGGTCGAGCAACCACAGCGTGCGGCTGCGTCCCTGCGCGCCGGCCGCCGGCACCGCGGTCGAGCCGGCACCTCCGAGCGCGAGCCGCACCGCGCCGGCCTTCTCCTCGCCCGCGGTGATGAGCCACACTTCGCGAGCCGCGTTGATGGCGGCGAGCGAGAGCGACAGCCTCGTCGGCGGTGGCTTGGGCGCGCCGCGGACCGGCACCACGATCCGTTCGTCGTACAGGCCCGGTGCTTCGGGAAACAGTGAGGCGACGTGGCCGTCGGGGCCGACGCCGAGCAACAACACGTCGAAGCGGGGGACCGGTCCGTGGTCCTCCGGCCGCGCAGCCGAGGCGAGACTGGCCGCGTAGCGCTCCGCGGCTGCGTCGGGGTCGTCGCCGTCCGGCCCGTCACTCGCGCCCATGGCATGCACCCGGTCCGGATCAACATCGACCGCGTCGAGCAGGGTGTCGCGGGCCTGCGTGTCGTTCCGGTCGGGATGACCGGCGGGCAGAAAGCGCTCGTCGCCCCACCAGATGTCGAGCGCGCCCCAGTCGATTGCGTCGCGGGCCGGCGACGCCGCGAGCTCGCGCAGCGACGCGATGCCGATGCCGCCGCCGGTCAGCACGACGGAAGCGCTACCGCGGGCCGCCTGCGCGTCGACGAGTGCGGTCACGAGCCTTGCGGCGACGGCACGGGCGAGAAGTCCGGCGTCGCGATGGACGACGACGAGCGGCGGCGTCACGATGCCCAGGCGGGGTCGCGCCAGACATGCGTCCGGGTGGCGGGCTTGTCCGCCAGCCCCTCGATTCCGGTGGCGGCGGCGAGCGCCTCGGCGTAGACAGCGTCGGGGTCCATCCGACGCAGCTCCTCGGCGAGCAGGTCGCCGAGCTGGCGGCGCGGGAGCGGCAGCTGGCGGTCCGGTTCGTCACCACGGGAGAGCGTGGCGAGCCTGCCGTCCGGGCGGTCGATCCGCACCCGGTAGCCACCGCCGGTCGACACCTCGGCATGGGTGATGCCCGGGCCGGAGCTCTCGACCACCTCGGTCTCGACGCCGAGCCGCGACGACAGCCACCCGCACAGCAGTGACGCGCTCGGGTTGCCCGCCTCGGCACCGACCGAGGCGGCGACGGGTGGGGACTCGAGCGCGTCGACGGCAGAGGCGACCAGTGCTCGCCATGGCGTGGTCCGCGTCCACGCCAGGTCGGTGTCGCCGGGCGCGAAGTCCTCGGCGCGCCGTCGCAACCCGGCGATGGCGTCACCCGCCTGTGCGGTGTCGGTGATGCGACGGTTCGCCAGCACGCCCAGGGCGTCGGTCGCGATCTCGTCCGGCGGGGTGCCGAACCACCACGTCACCACCGGTGCGTCAGGAGCGAGCAGCGGAAGGACGACGGATTCCGCGTGCAGGCCGAGCC
>JAFAQI010000492.1 GCA_019246495.1 Frankiales bacterium
GACGTTGCGCATTCCGCCGGGTACGACGAACGGCCGGACCCTGCGCGTTCGCGGCAAGGGCGTGCCGAAGCGCGACGGCACACGTGGGGACCTGCTCGTCACCGTCGAAGTCGCCGTACCGCAGAAGCTGACCGACGAGGCGAAGGAGGCGCTGGCGACGTTTGCCGCGGCGCAGCCGGAGGACCCGCGCGGTCACCTGAGCGCGATGGTGGCCGAGCATGGCTGACCCGACCGGCCGCGAGCGAATGCCCGTCACCGAGGCGCTGCGTGCGCTCGGCCTGCCGCGGATGGACGGTGTGCCCGACGACGCGCCGGTGTTCGTCATCTCCGTCGCGGCCACGCTGGCCGGGATGCACCCGCAGACGCTCCGGCAGTACGACCGGCTCGGCATCGTCTCGCCGGGCCGATCGGCGGGCCGTGGCCGGCGCTACTCGGCGCGCGACATCGTCGTACTTCGCGAGGTGCAGCGGATGTCGCAGGACGAGGGCATCAACCTGGCGGGCATCAAACGCATCCTCGAGCTCGAGTCACACGTCGACGCCTTGCGTTCGCGCGTAGCCGAGCTCCAGGCGCAGCTCGAAGCTGCCGCCGCCGAGATCGCGCGGCGCGAACAGCAGGTGCACGCGTCCTATCGCCGCGACCTCGTGCCACTCGACCGCAACAGCGTGGTGGTCTGGCGGCCGCAACCCCCGACTTCACGCTGACCCAACAGTGATCATCGAAATGAGAATTGGTGCCTGAATACAAGCTGACAACCAAGAGCCAGGAAGCGATCGGCGCTGCGGTGCGTTCCGCCGCGAGCGCGGGACATCCGCACGTCGAACCCGTGCACTTCCTGCTCGCATTGCTCGACCAGGGCGACGGAATCACCGCGCCGCTGCTCCAGGCCGCGGGCGCCGATCCCCAGGCGGTCGCGCGCGAGGCGCGGGCGGTCATTGACCGGCTGCCCTCGGCGACCGGCGCGACCGTGGCCGAGCCGGGCCTGTCGCGTCCGGCGATGGCGGTTCTCAATGCGGCTGCCGACGTCGCGCGGTCGCTGAACGACGACTACGTCGCGACCGAGCACCTGCTCGTCGGGCTTGCCAAAGACGGCGGCTCGCAGGTGACGGCGCTGCTGCCGTCGGCTGACGCGTTGCTGTCCGCGTTCGAGGATGTCCGCGGTGGCCGCCGGGTGACGAGTGAGAACGCCGAGGCGACGTACCAGTCGTTGGAGAAGTTCAGCGTCGATCTCACTGCCCGCGCTCGTGAGGGGCAGCTCGACCCGGTGATCGGCCGCGACACCGAGATCCGACGCGTGGTGCAGGTGCTGTCGCGGCGTACGAAGAACAACCCGGTCCTCATCGGTGAGCCCGGCGTCGGCAAGACCGCCGTCGTCGAGGGGCTCGCGCAGCGCATCGTGGCCGGCGACGTGCCGGAGTCGTTGCGGAACAAGCGACTCGTCTCGCTCGACCTCGCTGCGATGGTCGCGGGCGCGAAGTATCGCGGCGAGTTCGAGGAGCGGCTCAAGGCCGTGCTCGAGGAGATCCGCGAGAGCGCCGGCCAGGTCATCACGTTCATCGACGAGATGCACACGATCGTCGGCGCCGGCGCGACCGGCGAGGGCGCGATGGACGCGGGCAACATGCTCAAGCCGATGCTCGCCCGCGGCGAACTGCGGATGATCGGCGCGACGACTCTCGACGAGTTCCGCGAGCGCATCGAGAAGGACCCGGCGCTCGAACGCCGCTTCCAGCCGGTGTTCGTCGGTGAGCCCTCGGTCGAGGACACGATCGCGATCCTGCGTGGGCTGAAGGGCCGCTACGGGGCGCACCACAAGGTCGAGATCTCCGACGCAGCGCTCGTTGCGGCAGCCACGCTGTCGAACCGCTACATCACCTCGCGGTTCCTGCCCGACAAGGCAATCGACCTCGTCGACGAGGCGGCCTCGCGGTTGCGCATGGAGATCGACTCCAAGCCCGTCGAGATCGACGAGCTGCAACGTTCGGTCGACCGGTTGAAGATGGAAGAGCTCGCGCTCGACAAGGAGAGCGACGCCGCCTCGGTGGAGCGACTCGAGAAGCTGCGGGCCGAGCTGGCCGACCGGCAGGAGCAGCTCGCTGCCCTCAACGCACGGTGGGAGCGCGAGAAGAGCGGGCTCAACCGCGTCGGTGAGCTGAAGCAGCGGCTCGATGACCTGCGCACCCAGCTGGAGCGGGCGCAACGCGAGGCAGACCTGGAGACGGCGTCGCGACTCCAGTACGCCGACATCCCCGCGGCGGAGCGAGAGCTCGCCGACGCGTTGGAAGCGTCCGGCGACGAGCACGCCGGCGCCGACCTGATGGTGAAGGAAGAGGTCGGGCCCGACGACATCGCGGAGGTCGTCGCGTCGTGGACCGGCATTCCCGCCGGCCGGCTGCTCGAGGGCGAGACCGCGAAGCTGTTGCGGATGGAGGACGAGCTCGCCCGGCGCGTCGTCGGCCAGCCGGAAGCCGTGCGCGCCGTGTCCGATGCCGTTCGCCGCGCTCGCTCCGGCATCAGCGACCCCGACCGGCCGACCGGTTCGTTCCTGTTCCTCGGCCCGACAGGCGTCGGCAAGACCGAGCTCACCAAGGCGCTGGCGCAGTTCCTGTTCGACGACGAGAGCGCGCTCGTGCGCATCGACATGTCGGAATACATGGAGAAGCACTCGGTGTCGCGTCTGATCGGCGCGCCCCCCGGCTATGTCGGCTATGACGAAGGCGGGGCCT
>JAFAQI010000547.1 GCA_019246495.1 Frankiales bacterium
CGGTCGTCAGCGAGTGACCGACGGCGCCCAGCAGCCCGTAGAGCCGCGGCAGGTCGAGCAGGACGCCGGCGCTTTCCGCCTTCTGCACCATCGCGGCCATGAACTTCTGCTGGCGCTGGATGCGACCGAGGTCGGCGCTGGGGTCGAACTCGCGCGCCCGGACGTATTCGAGCGCGCGGGTGCCGTTCAGCGTGCTGCGTCCGGCGGGCAGCTCGAGCCCGCTGCCGCCATAGCCGCCCGAGGGCAACCGGTGCACCGGGTCGGAGATCGGCGTCGCGGTGCAGACCGAGACTCCACCCAGGTGGTCGACGATGCTGACGAACCCCTGGAAGTTGACCTCGACGTAGTGGTCGATGCGCACGTGCGTGTTGGCTTCGATCGTGCGGATCGTGAGCTTGGGTCCGCCGAACGCGTAGGACGTGTTGAGCTTGTTCATCTGCGCGGGCACGAGATGGCCGGTGGCGTCCTTGTGCGCGGGGATCTTCACGTAGGAGTCGCGCGGCAGGCTGACGAGGATCGCCTTGCCGCCGCCGCGCGGGATGTGCAGCAGGATCATCGTGTCCGAGCGCTGTCCGGCCGCGTGGCCGACGTGCAGCGCCTTCTCCTGCGCGGGCGTGAGGCCGGCCCGGCTGTCCGAGCCGACGAGCAGGATGTTGAGGTCACCCTTCACGCCACCGTTGGGCCGGTTGTTGAGCCCACCGAACACGTCGCGGTGCGTGATGCTGTTGACCAGGTGTTCGAGGAACGCCCAGCTGGTGACCGCGCTGACCAGCACGATCACGGCGACCGAGCCGGCGACCCAGGTCAGGATGCGCCGGCGACGACTGTGCCGAGGCTTGCCCGGAGGCCGGCCGGGCGGCCCCCCCGGTGGCGGCGTGCCGCCGGGCGTCGTCGGTCCGCCGGGCGGTGGGGTCCCTCGGCCCGGCCCGCGTGGGTCGAGCTCGGGCGGCAGGGTCCGGCGCGGCTCATCGGGCGCGGCCGGGAAGCTCTCCGCCGGAGGGCCGTCGATCGGCCCGGTCATACGGCGTACCTCCCGGCACCCTGGACGGCCACAACAGCGCCGGGGCGAGCCGGCGCGGACGTCATGGTAGGTGCGAGACGGGCGCCGGACGCGGCGCCACGCGGCCGCCACCGCGACCCGTACGCGAGAGATCGGTGCAGTAGCGTGCCGTCGCCATGACCGCACCGCGAGACGCCGGCCGCGCCGGCGGGGACGGCTCCTGGCCGGCGGTGTCCTGCGTGCTGACGGTCCTCAACGAGGAGCCGTATCTCCGGTCGGCGATCGCCTCGGTCCTCGGCCAGGACTACCCGGGCGACATCGAGGTGGTCATCGCGCTCGGGCCGTCTCGCGACCGCACCGACGAGGTGGCCGCCGAGCTCGCCGCCGAGGACCCGCGGGTGACTTCCGTGGCCAACCCGTCGGGCCGGACTCCGGAAGGCCTCAACAAGGCGCTCGCCGCCAGCCGGCACGGCATCGTGGCCCGCGTCGACGGTCATGCCGAGCTGCCGCCGGACTACCTGCGGGTCGCGGTCGAACTGCTGGAGCGGACCGGTGCGGTCAACGTCGGCGGCCTGATGTGGGCCGAAGGCCAGACCGACTTCGAGCGCGCGGTCGCGCGAGCGATGACGAGCCGGGTCGGGGTCGGCAACGCGCCGTTCCACGTCGGCGGCGAAGAAGGGCCGGCCGACACCGTCTATCTCGGCGTCTTTCGCCGTACGGCGTTGCAAGCGGTTGGTGGCTACAACGAGGAGTTCGCCCGCGCGCAGGACTGGGAGATGAACTACCGGCTGCGGCGGGCAGGAGGTCTCGTCTGGTTCACGCCGGCGTTGCGCGTCGCCTACCGCCCGCGCGGATCGGTCGGCGCGCTCGCCCGGCAGTACTTCAACTACGGCGCGTGGCGCGCCGAGGTGATGCGCGAGCATCCGGACACCGTCAACCTGCGCTATCTCGCGGCGCCGACCGCCGTGCTGGCGTTCGTCGCCGGACTGCTCATCGGCGTCGCAGGCCTCTGGCTGCCGTGGCTCTTGCTCGGGTTCGTGGCGCCAGCGGCGTACCTCGTCGGCGTCACCGTCGCGGGCGCCGTTGAGGGGCGCGGGCTGCCCGGCCGGTCGCGACTGTGGCTGCCGGTGGTGCTCGCGACCATGCATGGAGCATGGGGCACCGGGTTCCTCAACTCGGTACGCCGGCACGTCCGCGGACGGTCCCTGCGCGGACGGTGACGTCAAGCCGTGCACCGCGCACTGCTGGCGGTCACGGCGCCGAGCGGGTTGCTCGGTGACGGTGTTGGTGTCGGCGTCGGACTACCGGACGGTGCCGGCGACGGATGCGGCTTGTGCCCGGAGATCGGCTTGTCGTTGCGCAGCGCGTGGAAGAGCGCGGTCGCCCGGGCGGTGTCCCAGTAGACGACCGACGCCTGGACCCCGCCGATCGGCACATAGGCGTTGGTGTTCGACAGCGGCACGGTGAGCAGCTGGATCTTGCCGGGCTTCAGCCCGTGCAATCGACTAGCGAGGTCTCTGAGCTGACCCAACCCGAAGCCGGGGTCGGTCGCGATGGACTTCGTTGCGGCGTCGAGAAAGCTGTAGAGCGAATACGGGTGGAACAGCATTCCGGTGCTCGTCGCCTTGCGGATCATCGACGCGAGGAACACCTGCTGGTTCTTGATGCGGCCGAGATCGCTTCCGTCACCCACCGCGTAACGAGCTCTGACGAAGCCGAGCGCGTCCTTGCCGTGCAGCACGTGGTTGCCCGCACCGATCACGAGGCCACTGCCGATGTGGCCGCCGGTCACCGGATTGATGCGAACGGGGTCGTTGATCGGATGGGTGAGGCACACGTTGACGCCACCGAGGGCGTCGACCATCCTCTGGAACCCCGCGAAGTTGACCTCGACGAAGTGGTCGATGCGCAGATGCGTCATGTTCTCCACGAGCGCGATCGTGCAGTAGGGCCCGCCCAGTGAAAACGCGACGTTGAACTTGTTCTGCTGCGGCGCGGTCGTCGTCTGCCCTTGCTTGCACGACGGGATGTCGGCGTACGTGTCTCGAGGAATGCTGACCAACACGGCGTGCTGGCCGTCGGCGTAGAGGTGCACGAGGATTGTCGTGTCGGATCGCGCGCCGGTGATGGCAGCGCCGAACTTCCCGCCGCCTTTGAACGCGCGCGTGTCCGATCCGATCAGCAGGATGTTCTCGGAGTGTGCGAGACCCTGGGGTGGCGCGGTGTGCCGCGGCTCCGCGATCCGGGGCGGGTGCGCGATGTTGCCGTTCAGGTGTGACCACACGAGGTAAGCGCCGACCCCCGTCAGGGCGACGAGGACCGCCAGCGTGCCGATCAGCCAGGTCGCGATGAGCCGGCCGCGCCGATGCCGTCGTGCCGGCGCCGGAGGTGCGGCAGTCTGGGACACAGTGTTCGTTGTCTCCTCGTGCGCGGCGCAGCGCCGAGATGCGGGCGCGCCAGTGGCGATCATCGTAGGGCGGGGAACCTGAAGGGCGAGTTCAGCCCGTTTCGTCCCGCGGTCCACCGGATTCGGGTCAACCCGGCCTAGGGTTGTGACGAGAGTTGCGTAACGGCCCTGATGCCCGAACCGGTGCCCGACCACAGACACCGACGTCCGACCGCCTCCTCGACGAAAGCCAGCAGCCATGTCGCCGCTCCGCCGCCCCCGCACGCTGACGGTCGCCGTCGGTGCCGCGGCGGTCGCCTACGCCGGCTGCCCGGCGGGCACGGCCGCCACGGCGACGCAGGCGGCGACGGCCGCCCACCGGCAGGTCTACCGCGTGCCCGGCAACAACGTGCTCACCATCGTCGGGCACGGCTACGGACACGGCCACGGCATGTCGCAGTTCGGTGCCTACGGTGCGGCGATCAAGGGACTCACGGCCGACCAGATCGTCGCGTTCTACTACCCGCACACCACGCTCGCCGGCGTGCCGCTGACGACCCGTGTTCGCGTGTTGCTGCACAGCACGAGCTCCAGCCGGCTCGTGGTCGAACCGGGCGGCGGTCGGCTGACGGCATCGACGAGCGTGAGCGGCGCCGGTTCATGTGCGTTGCCGGCGTCCCTCGACGGTGGCAAGACGACGGTCGCGCAGTGGCGTGCGAAGGTCATGTCGGTCTCCGGGCACATCCGGCTGCGGTTGCAGGCCACCACCGACGGGAAGTCGTGGACGCACCTGCCGAAGAAGACGTGCGGCGCTGCGTGGGCTGGCCCGCTCGACGGTGACATCAGCTTCACCGGCCGCAGCATGACGCGGCTGGTGCGCAGCAGCGGCGGCGTGACGCGCTATCGCGGAAGCCTGCGTGCCGCCTTCACCGGCTCGCACATCATCGTTGTCAACGACGTCCCGATCGACTCCTACTTGCGGTCGGTCGTGCCGAGCGAGATGCCGTCGTCGTGGTCCGCTGCTGCGTTGCAGGCACAGGCCATCGCCGCGCGGACATATGCGTCGTACGGCATCGCGCATCCGAAGAGCAAGGCCTACTACGACGTGTTCGACGACACCCGCGACCAGATGTACACCGGGGTCGGATCCGAGGCATCGTCGAGCGACGCTGCGGTTGTGGCCACGGAGAACGCAAAGCAGCAGACGGCGACGATCCTCGAGGACTCGCACGGCGACGCGGCGTTCACGCAGTTCTCCTCGTCCGATGGTGGCTGGACGGTCGCCGGCGGCGAGTCGTATCTGCCCGCGCAGCGCGATCCCTACGACGGCGTGCCCAGCGTCAGCTGGAACCCGCACACGTGGTCGACGACCGTCAGCGCAAGCGGCATCGCATCGGCGTTCCCGAGCATCGGACGACTGCGTGCAGTCGTCGTCGACAGCCGCGACGGCCACGGGCAGTGGGGCGGCCGCATCACATCGTTGACATTGCGCGGCTCGTCCGGTCACGTGGCGCTGACCGGAAGCGAGTTCCGCTACGACCTCGGTCTGCGGAGCGAGTGGTTCCAGGTGCTCGAACCGCCGGACGCACCGACCGACGTGACCGCGGTGCGCTCCGGGGACAGCGTCCACGTCGGCTGGGTCGCCTCGAAGGCGCACTCCGGCGCACCGGTGCGGGGCTACCGGGTCGTCGCGGCCCCGGGTGGGCCGTCGGTCAGCGTCGGCAAGAACGCGACGACCGCCACGCTGACCGGCCTGCACCGCGGCACCAGCTACACCGTCACCGTGACACCGACCAGCCGTGCCGGGTCCGGCGGCGGCACGACGGTCACGACGAAGGTCGCGCGCATCGGCGGTCGCAACCGGATCTCCGACGCGGTCGCCGTGTCGCGGGCGTCGTACGCCGCGGGCAAAGCGGGTGGTGTCGTGCTCGCCGGGCGCCAGGCAGACGCCTTCTCCTACGCCGCGGCACCGCTCGCGGCGGTGAAGCACGCGCCACTGCTCCTGACGAACGTCGGGTCGTTGCCGTCCGCGACGAAGAAGGAGCTGCAGCGGGTGCTGCCCGCGGGCCGGCCGGTCTATCTGCTCGGCCCGACGTCGGAGATCAACCGCGCGGTCGCGGTGTCACTGCGCGGCCTCGGCTACCACGTGGTGCGTTTCGGTGGTGGGACTCCCGACGTGACCGCACGGCACATCGCCGATGCCGTCGCCGCCAGCGCGTCCGTGCGCAACGTCGTCGAGGTCAGTGCCACCGAGGGGATCGATGCCTGGCCGGCCGGGCCAGCGGCAGCCGCGCGGCACGGTGTCGTGTTGCTGACCGCGGGCAGCCAGCAGTCGCCGGCCACGGCGAAGTGGCTGGCCGCGCACCAGGGCATCCGGCATCGGTATGCCATCGGCGCCGCGGCGGCTGCCGCCGACCCGTCCGCGACCGCCGTGACCGGTAGTGACGCGGCTGTTGCTTCGCGCTTCTTCGCCGGTCCGCAGCGTGCCGGCGTCGTCAGCGTCGGCCAGCCGGCAGCCGCTGTCGCGGAGGCTGCCCGCCTCGCGACCCAGGGCGCCCCGTTGCTGATTGCGAGTGGGTCCGGTCTCCCGGCGCCGGACCGCGACTACATCCGGGCGATGCGCGACAAGCTGCGCGCAGTCGAGCTCGTCGGCGGGCAGCTGCCCTACGACGACGTGGAGCTCGACGTGCAGCGCGCGCTACTCGGCAAGTCCTGAGGGCGCGGTCAGCCCGCGGGCACCGCGCCGAGGCGTCCGGCCTGGTAGTCCTCGAACGCCTGGAGAACCTCTGCCTTGGTGTTCATGACGAACGGACCACCCCAGGCGATCGGCTCGCGGATCGGCCGGCCGCCGAGCAGCAACACGTCGACTGCGCCGTGCCGGCTGTCCTGGGTGTCCGCGGCGCTGATCGTGATGGTGTCGCCGGTCGCGCCGAACACCGCCAGCTGTCCGGTGTGCACCGGGCGGCGTTCGGCACCGGCGTAGCCGTCGCCGGACAGCACGTAGGCGAGGGCGTTGAAGTCGCTTCGCCATGGCAGCGTGAGGGACGCCCCGGGCGCGATGGTCGCGTGCAGCATCGTCATCGGTGTGTGCGTCGACCCAGGGCCGGCGTGGTCGGCGACCTCGCCGGCGATGACCCGGACGAGAGCGCCCGCGTCGTCACTGGCGAGCAGCACGACCGATGACCCGCGCAGGTCCTGGTAGCGCGGCTCGACCATCTTGCTGTCCCGCGGCAGGTTGACCCACAGCTGGAAGCCGTGGAACAGCCCGCCGGACACGACGAGCTCCTCGGGCGGCTTCTCGATGTGCAGGATGCCCTTGCCCGCAGTCATCCACTGGGTGTCGCCGTCGGTGATGAGCCCGCCGCCGCCGTGCGAGTCGTGGTGCTCGAACGTGCCGTCGAGCAGATAGGTGACGGTCTCGAAGCCGCGATGTGGATGCCACGGCGTGCCCTTCGGCTCGCCCGGCGCATAGTCGACCTCACCCATCTGGTCGAGGTGCACGAACGGGTCGAGATGCGCAAGGTCGACACCCGCGAACGCGCGGCGTACCGGAAATCCCTCGCCCTCAAACCCAGCGGGCGCGGTCGTCACGGACCGGACCGCGCGGGGGCGGCTGTCGGGAGACGTGCCGTTGATGCGGGGGAGCGTGGTGACGTCGTCGACGGTGACTGCGGGCATGGCGACCTCCTACGAGAGTGAAGGTAGTTGCCGCGTCAACTATTCCGCCGCCTCGTCAGCCGTTCCGTCGGTGGCGAGGCTCGTCTCGGCATCCAGCGCATCGGCCCGCTCGCGCTGGGCGGCGCTGTAGCGAAGGGTGAAGACGAACAGCCCGCCGAAGACCACGAACGCCAGGATCGGCGAGGCGGCGAGGAACGGCCCGGTCGGCAGGACGACCGCGAGCACGATGCGGGCGCTCGCTTCGGCGATCAGCCCGACGCCCCACGTTGCGGTGATGACCGCGAAGGCGTGCTGGGCGATTGGTTCGTGCCAGAGCTCGTCGTACGCCGCGCGCTTCTCGTCGTTCTGTCCAGCGGACAACGCCTTGCCGACGTGGAACATCATCGGCCGGCGGGCCCGCAGCGACAGAAGACACACGACTCCGAACAGTGCGGTGAAGACCGAGTCGCGGATCTTCAGCACGAGAGCGTTGCCGCCGAGCAGCTCGGACGCCGTGACGCCGGCGATGAAACCGAACAGGGTGATCGCGCCGATCGGGTCGATGTCGCGATGCCGGACCCACTCGAACGCGACCCAGACCGCCGGAAAGATGCCCGCGATGATGAGCGCGGTTGCGTCGCTGGAGACGTGCGCACGCACGGTGTAGTAGACGGTCAGCGGCACCACCGCGCCGCCGATGATGCTTGGCGCCATGTTGCGCAGCGACGGGGCTCCCGGCTGCCAGTCGTCGTCCGGCGTTGCAGGCGCAACCGTTGCTGTCGCGGCCGGCTGCTCCGTCACGGCGTCAGTGCGCGCCGCGCTCGGTGAGCGTTGCCTGCACGTCGCCGGCCCGCTCGGACACTCGGTCGCCGGTGTCGTCACGTGGGCCCGGCACGTTGCGGAAGCGGAACGGCTCACTCGGCCGGCCGGGCTGGATGTACCAGCACTGGCCGCCCTCGCCACTTGTCACTGCCGCGAAGAATGCGTCGACGACGCGGTCGACGGGAAGCAGCGGGACACCGATGCTGTCGAGCGCCTCGCGGGCTTCCTTGCTCACGATGTTGGTGTCGGCGAAGCCGGGGCAGATCGCGTTGACGCGGATGCCTTTCGCGGCGTACGCCGCACCGGCCGCGCGGACGAGGCCGACGACCGCGTGCTTGTTGGCGCCATAAATCGGATCGAACGGCGTAGCGGTCAGACCGGCGAGGCTCGCGGTCGCGACGATGTCACCGCCGCGCTCACCCATGGCGCCGAGAGCCGCGTGCATGCCGAACGCGACCCCGTCGAGGTTGACGCCCATCGCGCGGCGGTAGCGATCGAGGTCGAAGTCGTCACCGATCCCCACGCCGGTCGCGATGCCCGCGTTGAGGAACGCGATGTCGAGCCGCCCGAGATCACCGACGACGCTGTCGACAGCTGCGAGGTTGGCGTCGTACGACGTCACGTCGCACGGAACGAACACGCCGTCGATCTCCTTGGCGATGGCCTCGCCGTTGCCGGTGTCGATGTCACTGATGGCGACCCGCGCGCCGAGGCCCGCCAACCGTCGCGCCACTCCGGCGCCGAAGCCATTGGCGCCGCCCGTCACCCATGCAACCTTGCCGTCGAACCGGCGACCGTTCAGGCTGTCCTCGCTCATCGCCGCGTCACCCGAACAACGCGGCGCTGATCGTGCGCGCGAACGGCCGGGTCAGCTCGATCAGACGCATCGTCTTCGCCTCGCCGAGATGTTCGTACGGCGCAGTCGCCGCAACATCGGTCTGCGCCTCGATCGCCTCACGTTGCGCGCGGCCGGCATCGGTCAGATCGCCGTCGCCCGTCATGATGCCGCGGTCGCGCAGCGTCTGCTTCGCCTGCTCCCAGTCCTCCTCGGTGTAACCGCGCGTCGTGCGCAGCATGTCCTCGGGGAAGCCCTTGCCGAGCGGAATGTAGGAGACGGCAGCCTCGAGACCGTTCAGCCCCGCGAGCAGCAGCGCCGCGATATGCCCGTCCCCTCGATGCTCGCGCAGCAAGGTCGCCGCATGCCACAGCTGGAGGTGCGCCGGCTCCGGCCACGGCAGAGCCGCGTGCCCGGCGTACAACGGGCGACCGACGACGTCGCATGCGGTCGTCGCCTCGCGGGCGAGTGCGGCCGCCTCTGCTAGCTCGCTCGACCCGATGACCGCGTCACCGAGCACCCGGCGCAGCGCCGCGTCGGCGGCCTCGAACCGTGCCGCGACGACGGCTTCTGGCGTCGAGGACTCCCATGCCGACGGGATCGCCTTGCGCACGAGCGCCGGCGCGAAGTTGTAGAACGTCGCGATCACGACCTCGGCGGGTACGACGCCCAGCGGCGCGGAGCGGCTCGCGAAGTAACCGCGCCGGCCGCCCTTCACTCCGGCGGCGAGATAGCGCTCGCCGG
>JAFAQI010000563.1 GCA_019246495.1 Frankiales bacterium
TCCCCGGCGCGCAGCTCGCCGCCGACAACAGTCGCGGCGAAGTCGTGCACGCGATAGCCACCCGGCAGCTCGACGGTCGCGAGCAGCTCGCCGACCTCCACGTCGAGCCCGGTCTCCTCGCGCACCTCGCGCACCGCAGCGGCTGCCGGCGTCTCGCCCCGCTCCAACCGACCGCCGGGCAACGACCACCGACCGCGCCCCGGATCACGACCGCGCTGCACGAGCAGCAGCCGCCCGTCCGGATCCCGGACAACCGCACCGGCGCACTCGACCAAACGGGGGACACCGCCGCCATCCGGTTTCTGATCCGCGGGCTCCGGGGACATCACCATCGAGCCTAGGAGGGCCCACTCATGCTGATCGTTCTGCTCATCATCGTTGCGGTCGTCGTCCTCGCCGCCCTGGTGGCCGGTGGCTACGGCGGTTTCGGCGGGCCGGCAATCATTCACCGTCGCACGATCGTGCGCCGCCCGGTCGACCGTATGGAGGCCCCGCCCGGCGGGCGGCGTCTGGTGGAGGAGTCGACCGTGACCCGCCGCCGCTACGACGACACGATCTGACCCGTCTCGGGGGTTGACGTGCCCCCCTTCTCGCCAGGACCGTGACGGGGTGCGCCCAGAGCCGACGTGCCCGCGTTGCGGTGGTGAGCTGCGTGCGCCCGGGCTGTGGTCCAGCGCGTGGCAGTGCGCCTCGCACGGCAGCGTGCCGCCTTACACCGTTTTGACCCGGCCGGGCGTCGACGCCGTCGAGCACGTGGTCAAGCACGCGAGTGTCCCCGCCTGGCTTCCGCATGGGCTCTCCGGCGGCTGGCTGTGCACCGGTTTCGGTGTGGCCGGCGATGACCGGGACGGCGCCCGCGCGGTCGCCACGAGCATGTCCGGCCCGAGCCCGGTCGGCGGACCCGCCGACCTGCTGCTCGTCGCGGAGGAGATGGGCGTCGGTCTCGGCGCCCGATACGCCGGCCTGCCCGGGCCCGATCCGGGCGCGGGTTTCGACGCCGCGCCGCCGGACGCCAAGGTCTCGGTCGCCGGTCACCCCACGGCGATGTGGAGCCTTCCCGTCGACGGCGACTGCGCGGTCTTCGTCGGCGAGGCGAAGGGGCACTGGCTCTGGGCCCTGGTCTGGCCCGCGGGCGCCGGCATCGTCATGTACGACGAGATCGCGCTGGTCGACCTGCGCGACGGCTTCGTCGAAGCGGAGATGGCGTTCGGCTCGCTGTCCCCCCGACTGGTAGGCGAGGCACCACCTAGCTAGCCTCGCTGCGGCCATGTCTCACCTCGGGTTCCACGTCAAGCTGTTCACCGAGGTGTTCGTGACGCTCGTCGTGATCATGGATCCGGTCGGCACGATTCCGATGTTCCTGGCCCTGACCGGCGGCCGCAGCGCCCGAGCCCGCCGCCGGCTCGCCTGGCAGGCCGTCGTCGTCGCAATGCTGGTCATCGCCGCGTTCGCGTTGTTCGGGCAGCAGATCCTGCAATACCTCGGCATCACGCTTCCGGCGTTGCAGGGCGCCGGCGGACTTCTGCTCGTCCTCGTCGCACTCGAGCTGCTGACCGGGCAGCAGGAGCGACCGGAAGGTGTTCCCGAGGTCAACGTCGCGCTGGTGCCGCTCGGCACGCCGCTGCTCGCCGGCCCCGGTGCGATCGTCGCGACGATCGTCTTCGTCCGGGGCGCCCACGGGACCCGCGACGGGCTCGCGATCGCCGCCGGCATCGTCGCGGTGCACCTGGTGCTCTATCTCGCGCTGCGCTTCGCCAACGTGATCCTGCGCGTCATCCGCGAGGGTGGCGTGCTGCTCATCACTCGCATCTCCGGTCTCCTGCTGTCGGCGATCGCCGTGCAGCTCATCGCCACCGCAGCGATCGCGTTCTCCCGCCAGGCCTGACCGCCGCGGGCGGTGGACCGTGGGGCGGCTGCGCACAGCCGCGCGTCGCAGCGGCTTTTCGTCGTACCCCGGTCGCAGACTTGCGCCATGACCGCGACGCAGCTCGACCTGGCCGGGATGCCGGCGCGGCTGTTCAGCTGCACCCCGTCGCGGCTGGCGACGTGGCAGGACTGCCCGCGGCGTTACCGCTTCACCTACGTCGACCGCCCCGCGCCGCCGAAAGGGCCGCCCTGGGCGC
>JAFAQI010000385.1 GCA_019246495.1 Frankiales bacterium
CCACGATCACAGTTGCGGCAAGTACGAGCAACTCAGCGAGCAACCCCAAACCGGTCCACCCGGACGAGCTGACACTGAACCTGCCGGCAGACACTCCGACAAACGGGAAGAAGCCGAAGATGAGCGTGAGCAGTCCGGCGCCGAGCAGGATGAGATCCGGTCGTGGCACGGACTTGAAGTCGAAGGAACTGTTAGTACCTGGCTGTGTCACGATCTTCCCCCTCCAGGTTCGCGATCCGTGCGTATCCTGCCGGTAGCCGTGAGCCATTGGCAAGCGCGACGCGCACTCACCTGCCTCAGACTTACTCGTCCAGATAGTCGCGAAGCTTCTGCGAGCGGGACGGATGCCGCAGTTTCGACAATGTCTTCGACTCAATCTGCCGAATGCGCTCTCGCGTGACGCCGAACTCCTTGCCGACCTCTTCGAGCGTTCGCGGATGCCCGTCGGTGAGACCGAAGCGCAGCTGGATGACTTTCTTCTCCCGCTCCGACAACGTGTGCAGGATCGAGTCGAGCTGCTCCTGAAGCAAGATGAACGACGCGGCATCGATGGGTACGACGGCGTCGGAGTCCTCGATGAAGTCGCCGAGGTTGGAGTCGTCTTCCTCGCCAATCGGCGTCTCCAGTGAGACCGGCTCTTGCGAGAGCTTCTGGATCTCGAGCACCCGCTCCGGCGGAAGCTCCATCTCCTTGCCGATCTCCTCGGGAGTCGGTTCGCGACCGAGGTCCATCAGCAGCTGCCGCTGGATGCGGACGAGCTTGTTGATCGTCTCGACCATGTGCACGGGAATGCGGATCGTGCGCGCCTGGTCGGCGATCGCGCGAGTGATGGCCTGCCGGATCCACCAGGTCGCATACGTCGAGAACTTGTAGCCCTTGGTGTAGTCGAACTTCTCGACCGCCCGAATAAGCCCGAGGTTGCCTTCCTGGATCAGGTCGAGGAACAACATGCCGCGACCGACGTAACGCTTCGCGATCGAGACGACCAACCGCAGGTTCGCCTCGATGAGCCGCTTCTTCGCGAACTGTCCGTCGCGTTCGATCAGCGCGAGGTCGCGTCGTAATGCGGGTTCGAGCCGAAGGCTCGTGCAGAGCTTTTCCGATGCGAAGAGGCCGGCCTCGACACGACGCGCGAGGTCGACCTCTTCTTCGGCCGTGAGCAGCGGGACGCGACCGATCTCCTTGAGATACATCCGCACCGGGTCGCTGGTCGGCGCTCGTGGCCCGGCCTCCTCGTCGGGCGTCGCACGTCCGGCCGGCTCGTCCTCGGTGTCCTCGTCGTCGTTCTCGACGATCGGGATTCCCTCGTCGGAGATGAGCCGCAGCACGGCGTCCATCGACTCCGGTGGCAGTTCGGCGGCGACCAGTGCCGCGCCGATGTCCTCCGCCGTGAGGAAGCCCGTCTCTTTGCCCTTGGCGACGAGGTCTCGAACCTCGTCGACCTGCACGTCGCGCGGAAGCGCGGTGGGCGTCACAGGCACAGTGTGCCCCAGTCCGGGACGGCCCGGCCGGTGGAGGTCAGAGCCCCGCGATCCCGCTGTCGCGCAGCGCCTTCTTGCGCTGCTCGAGCACGATCAGCTCGCCGAAGCGACGGTTGTATTCCGTCGTCGCCTCGAGCGGGTTGAGCCGTTGCAGCTTCGACTTCAGCTCCTCGATCTGGCGGGTGAGGGCCATCTCCTCGAGCCGGGTCACGAGCGCGGTCGCATAACGCGGCTCCGCGTCGTCGGTCGTCTGCAGCATCTCGACGGCGAGCTCGGTCACGAGGTCGCGAACGGAGTCGGTCTCGGCCGCTTCCTGCACTTTCGTCACCCACGCCGCACCGGCAACGGCGGTGGCCGTGCCACCGGCCTTGTCGACGGCGGTGCGCACGGCCGCGTAGGCCGGCGCCGTGAACACGACAGCATCGAGCGCGTCGAACTCCGCGCCGAGCAAGCTCGGTCGCTGCAACGCGAACTTCAGCACCTCGCGCTCGACGATGAGCCCCGGGTCGCGTGCGTCGGGCCGGGCGGGTTTCGGCGTACGCCGCCTCCGCTGCTCCTCCGGCGTGGCGACCGGCGATACACCCGCGAGCTCGCGCACCTGGGCCAACACCGCGTTCTCGTCCATGCCGAGCCAGCCGGCGAGGCGTCGCGCGTATTCGTCGCGCAGCGCCCAGTCCTTCAGCCGCGCGACGACCGGCGCCGCTTCGGCGAGCGCCTGGACGCGTCCTTCGGGGAGCTCGAGGTCGAAATGCTCGAGAGTCGAGCGGATGACGAACTCGGCGAGCGGGATGTGTCGCGCGATCAGGTCGCGCACCGCGAGGTCGCCGTGCTGCTGGCGCAGCTCGCACGGGTCGAGACCGCTCGGCTCGACTGCGACGAACGTCTGGCCGACGAACTTCTGGTCGTCGCCGAACGCCTTGATCGCCGCCTTGCGTCCCGCGGCATCACCGTCGAAGGTGAAGATGACCCGGCCGCGAAACTCGTCCTGGTCCATCAGATAACGCCGCAGCATCTGCACGTGCTCGACACCGAACGCGGTGCCGCAGGTCGCGACCGCTGTGGTCTCGCCGGCGAGATGACACGCCATCACGTCGGTGTAGCCCTCGACGACGACCGCCTTGTAGCTCTTGGCGATGTCGGCCTTGGCGAGGTCGAGCCCGTAGAGCACCTGGCTCTTCTTGTAGATCGGCGTCTCGGACGTGTTGATGTATTTCGCCTCGATGCGGTCGTCGTCCTTGAGCCGTCGCGCGCCGAAACCGATCACGTCGCCCTTCGGGTCGCGGATCGGCCAGATCAGTCGGCCACGGAACCGGTCGATCGGGCCGCGTTGCCCTTGCGAGGCCAGGCCGCCGACGAACAGCGTCTCGGGGTTGAAGCCGCGGCCGCGCAGATGCAGCGTGAGCGCGTCCCAGCTGTCCGGCGCATAGCCGACGCCGAACCTCGCCCACGCGGTCTCGTCGAAGCCGCGGTCGAGCAGGAACCGCCGGGCGATCTCGGCGTCGGGAGTCGCGAGCTGTTCGGCGTAGAAGGAAGCAGCCGCGGCGTGCGCCTCGATGAGCTTCTGCCGCTCGCTCGACTGCTGGCGTGGCGCGGCGCCGCCCTGCTCGTAGCTGACCTCGACGTTGGCCTTGCGCGCGAGGACCTCGATTGTCTCGACGAACGATAGGTGTGCCTGCTCCTGCACGAACGAGATGAGGTCGCCGCCCTTGCCACAGCCGAAGCACTTCCAGAACGAGTTGGCGGTGTTGACGTTGAACGACGGCGTCTTCTCGTCGTGGAACGGGCACAGCCCCTTGTAGCGGCCGGTGCCGGCGGGTCGCAG
The DNA here is from genome assembly GCA_019246495.1 of Frankiales bacterium. GTDB lineage: Bacteria > Actinomycetota > Actinomycetes > JAFAQI01 > JAFAQI01 > JAFAQI01. The sequence continues at coordinate 3,304 of JAFAQI010000385.1, forward strand.
CGCGACGTAGTCACCGATGACCTGCTCGATCGGCAGCCGTTCGCGGATCTCGGTGATGACGTCTTCGCGGATGCGTCCGGCCATGTCACCGCCTCACCGTGATGTCGGCAGGACTGCCCTGCGACAGGGGTACGGCGGGGGAAGGCGCCGGGTTCGAGTCTAGGGCGCCAGGGCGACGGTCGCGGCCAGTCCAGCGGATCGGTGGGTCGCCGATCACCCGAGCGGCAGGACGACGGGGATGTGCGGCAGGCCGGTGTCCGGGGTGATGAACTCCGGGCCGGCGACGAGCCAGCCGGAGCCGAGGTAGAAGCCGAGCACGGCCGAGCGCGCGTTGGCCCACATGAGCGGCGCGCCCGCCTCGCGGGCGACGTCGACGACGACCGTGAGCACGCGCGCGCCGACACCGTCCCCTTGCCGGCCGGGGTCGACGGCCATGCCGCGAAGCCGCCATGCGGCCGGCTCGGCCGGCACCTCCTGCCAGTCACCGCCGGTCGCAGCCGGGCTGCCGGACCACGGGTCGGCGAACACGGTCGCGCAGCCGACGAGTGCCTCGCCGTCCCATGCACCGACGTGAACAGCGGTGTCGTCTCCGGCGTAGACGGAGTCCTCGTCCGGCTGGCCCGGGCGCAGGACGGCATGGCGCAGCGGGCGGATCTCCGCGACGTCGGCGCGGCGGATGACGAGGCTCACGTGGCCCAGCGCTCCCACCAAGCGAGTGCCGACGTGTCGGTGAGCGAGGCAATCTGGTCGACGATGACGCGCAGGCGGGCGGCGTCGTCGGGTGCGGCGGACCACCAGCCGCGCAGCCACGGCTCGAGTGAGTCCGGCGCAGTGGCCTGGAGTGCGGCCGCGAGCTCGGCGAGCTGCTCGCGTTGCCGGGCTTGCATGCGACGGGCTTCGTCGCGACGCATGACGTAACGGTCGGCGACTGCCTTGAGGATCGCGCACTCGGCGCGGACCTCGACCGGTACGACGAGGTCTGCGGCGTACCGGGTGAGGGCGTCCGACCCGGCAGCGGCCCGGGTGGCGTCGATCGTCGCGACGGTCAGCCGGGCGATGAGCTCGCTGGTCATCCGCTTGAGCGCGGCGAGTGCCGGCATCGACCCGTCGAAGCCGCTGACCCAGAACGCCAGCCGGGGCAGTCGATCGACTGCGGCGTGCAGGGGGTCGGTGCCGCCGGAGAAGTACGACGCCTCCGCGAGCGCGACGACCTCGTTGCGTTCGTCGTCGTCGTCGAGCGCGCGAGGGTCGACGTGGCCGGCGTGGATGCCGTCCTCAAGGTCGTGCACGGAGTAGGCGACGTCGTCGGCCCAGTCCATGATCTGTGCCTCGATGCATCTGCGGTCGCCGGGCGCCTTGTCTCGCAGCCACTCGAAGACGGCGCGGTCGTCGGCGTACACCCCGAACTTCGGCGAATCGTCGCGGCGGGGCCACGGGTATTTGGTCGCGGCGTCGAGCGTGGCGCGGGTGAGGTTGAGGCCGGCACTGCGAGCCGGGCTGCCGGGATCGTCGACGAACGTCTTGGCTTCGAGGCGGGTGAGGACGCGGAGGCTCTGCGCGTTGCCTTCGAAGCCGCCGATCTTGTCCGCGACGCCGGCAAGGACGGTCTCGCCGTTGTGACCGAACGGCGGATGCCCGAGGTCGTGCGCGAGGCAGGCCGCGTCGACAAGATCGGGATCGGCGCCGAGCGCGGCGGCGAGCTCGCGGCCGATCTGCGCGCACTCGAGCGAATGCGTCAGTCGGGTGCGCGGAAAGTCGCTCTCGCCGACGCCGACGACCTGCGTCTTGGCGGCGAGCCTCCGCAGCGCGGCCGAGTGCAGGACCCGCGCGCGGTCGCGTTCGAAGTCGGTGCGCTCGGTGCGCGGCGAGTGCGAGGCCTTCGGCGACTCGACGACCCAGCGCGCACGCGCATGCTCGTCGTACGCCGCAGGCACGCCGTCAGACTATGGCCATCTGACCGGGTTAGAACCCGGTCAGATGGCCACAGGTCAGTGCTTGCGGGTCTGCTGCGCGAAGACGACCTCGCCGCCGGCGCCCTTGTGGAAGCCGCCGTTGTCGGCGTAGGCGATCCCGACCATGCCCGTCTTCGGGTTGATGACGACCTGGAAGTAGTCGAGCAGGCTGCGGTCCGGGCTGCCGGGACCGACGCCGCACAGGATGCCCTGCAGGCAGATGCCGCCGCGGTGGTTGGGCAGCTTGGTCAGCGCCTGCTGAACGATGTGCGGGTGCTTGCTGTCGGCGCCCGTGACGGCCGCGAAGTGCGGGGTCCACAGCACCTTGTTCGACGTGCTCGACGGCGTGCCGTTGTTGGTCTGGTACCACGCGACGTCGAGGACACCCTTGCGGCCGGCGTCGGAGGTCGCATAGATCGCCGCGCCCTTGTTGTGGCCGAGCGCGTCGAGCTTGACCGGCTTGCTCCAGTGCTTGCCGTGGTCCTTCGAGAACACGTAGTACTGGTGGAAGTGGTCGCCGGTCTGCCCGTTCGTCGAGTTGTAAACGACGTACAGCGTGCCCGCGCGGTCGATCGAGCCCCACGGGAAGATCGCGCCCTCGGCCGGCTCGGCTGATCCGTCGGCCTGCGGCGGCGCCTTCACGGCGTAGCTGCTCGTGAAGGTCTGACCGCCATCGCGGGTCGCCGAGACGATGACGCCGCGAGTCGGGCCGTACGGCGGAACGCCGTCCTTCGGGTTAAAGTTCGACTGCGCGTCGGAGATCGAGTAGACGACGTAGAACGTGCGGCCGGACTGGTCCGACGGGTCGATCAGGATCGGGCCGCTGAACGTGTTGCCGCCCTCGTCGATGAGCGACGTGCCCGAGCCGTTGGGGTTGACCTGCGTGGTCGCGATGCCCGGCGCGCTGGCCTGGTCCGCCGACTGCGCGGAGTGGCAGCAGTCGGCCTGGTTGATCGTGATCTTCTTGGTGCGGTGGTTGTAGGTCGCCATGGCGTAGAACTCAGCCTCGGCGGCGAAGTCGTGGTAGACCATGAAGATCTTGCTGCCGTCAGCTGAGTGCGCGAGCCACTGGCGGTCCTGTTCGGTGCCGAAGGTGCCGACTCGCTTCCAGGTCTTGCCCCAGTCGGTCGACTCCTGGAGGTAGGAGTCCGACACCTCGAGGTCGACCGAGACCGCCGTGCCGTCGGGCAGGAAGTCGACGTCGCAGTCGCCGCCGCCGTTCGGGCTGGTCTCCGCGGAGTGCTTCCAGGTCTTGCCGCGGTCGGCGGTGTACCAGAACTGGACAGTCGTGCTGTCGCCCGCGTTGCTGCCCGGAGTGCAGATGATGCCGTGGCGGCCGTCCGGCGCCCAGGTGAACGAGGGTTCGCCGTACGACGGGCCGGAGCCCATGCCGACGGTCGTGAAGCCGAGCGGCCCGAACGCCTTGGTCCGGTCGTGGTTCACCGCGCCGGACGACGGCAGCGCCGCGGCGCCGATGAGCAAGGCGGCGGAGGGCACGGCGGCCCAGGCGATCCGGCGCATGACAGAAACCTCCGAGAGACGGTTGTTCGAGATGTTCGCCGTCCCGGGCCTGGTTCCTGCCGGGTGTGGCCGGTTGACCGGGTTAGAACCCGGTCAGATGGCCATAGGGGCTAGACGGCGCCGGTCGAGTGGACGCTGTCGTT
>JAFAQI010000017.1 GCA_019246495.1 Frankiales bacterium
CGCCGTGACACCAGGCGCGGTCAGGTCGAGCGGCTTGGTCCACGTGATGCCGTGCGTGTGGGACAGCCGCAGCAGCAGGTGCGCGCCCTGCTGGTAGCTCAGCAGGAACGTGCCGTCGGACAGGATGCGCAGCTCCGGCGTCCCGCCGACGTCACCCGTCGACGGTGTCGGCACCGGCAGGGTGACCGGCGCGCTCTGCCCGTGCAGGATCGGGAACGTCGCCGCCTCGTCGGTGCTGCGCGCGAGATAGGTCTTGCCGCCGCAGGCGACCATCACATAGAGCGAGCCATCCGGCGCTGCTGACGGGTAGTAGCCGTCGATCGCGGAGTAGACCTCGCCTTGGCCGCCGCACTCTGGGTGCTGTGGCGCCGCGCCGGTGAACAGCATCGCGCGGCGGTCCCACGTCGTACCGCCGTCGAGCGATCGGAAGCAGACCCGGCCGGCGATCACGGGGCTGACGAAGCCGACGTTGGTGTTGGCGCAGAAGTAGACGACGTCGGGATAGCCGTGTGGCTTGTCGCCGTGCTTCGGCGTCCGTCCCGAGGTGAACCGCGGGTTCTCGGGCAGGCTCAGCCCGGAGATGACGACGTGGTGCCAGTGCCGCATGTCGTCGCTGAAGTTGATGTGCGCGGGGCCTTCCTGCTGCGCACCGGCGGACGGGGCGAGCGGGATCGGGCCGTAGTCCTCGAAGAACATCCGGCCGGATGCCGGGTCGACGTAGTCGCTGTGGTCGGTCGGGTTCCAGGTGATGCCCGACGGCTTCACGACGCGCCAGTGCGCGCCACCGTCGCGGGTGAACGCGAGGCCGGCCGGGCTGGCGTTGGACTGCGACTGCCCGTTCTCGTCGACGGGTGCCGTGCCGGTGCCGAGCAGGCCGTGCGGAAGGACGGCCGGGGTGTAGACGACGCTGCCGTCGTTGCGGACCACGATGTGGCTTTCGGCGCCCGGCAGGCCGGTGGTGTGACCGCAGGCCCGGGGCAGGTGCGCCGGCTGCGAACGCAGGACCTTGCCGCCGGCGTGGTGGACCACGACGCTCGACCCGCAGCCGTTCGACGCGGCCGGGTGGCTGCCGGCGGCTGCGGGCAGGGCCGCGACGACGAGCGCGACGGCGAGCGCGGAGCCGGCGAGTGGGCGGACGGTCATGCCAGACAACTTCGACGCCGGAGGGGGCCGTCCTGCTGCCCGGATCCCGTTCCTGACGGGTCGTCAGAAACGGGTTAGGCTCGCCGGCATGGCTGCGGCAGAGCTCGACGAGTTCCCCAAGATCATCTCCGTCGACGACCACATCGTCGAACCTCCGGACCTGTGGCAGGAGAGACTGCCGCAGGCGATGAAGGAGCGCGGGCCGAAGGTCGTGTTCGCGCCCAAGGGCGACGTCACGTTCGTCGGCGGCAAGCTCACGGTCTCGATGGGCGAGCCGGGCAGCGGGCCGGACGTCGCCTGGTGGGTCTACGAGGAGCTCAAGCGGCCGCTGATGCGGCTCGACGCTTCCGTCGGCTATGACCGCGACGAGGTCGACCTGCGCCTGGTCAACTACGACGAGATGCGCAAGGGCGCGTGGTCGGTCAAGGAGCGTCTGGAGGACATGGACGCCAACTGGACCGACGCCCAGATGTGCTTCCCGACGTTCCCCCGGTTCTGCGGCCAGACGTTCTATGAGGCCAAGGACAAGGACGTCGCCCTCGAGTGCGTGAAGGCCTACAACGACTTCCAGGTCGACGTGCTCGGCAAGGAGTCGGGCGGCCGGCTGATTCCGCTGATCATCGCGCCGTTGTGGGACCCGCAGCTCATGGCTGACGAAGTACGCCGCAACGCGGCCCGCGGCGTACGTGCCGTGTGCTTCAGCGAGATCCCGCCGCGGCTCAACCTGCCGAGCGTCCACACCGACCACTGGGACCCATTCCTCCAGGCGTGTGACGAGACCGGCACGGTCATCAACATGCACATCGGGTCGTCGTCGCAGATGCCGTCGACGTCCAAGGACGCGCCGGCCGCGGTCGGGTCGACACTGACGTTCGCCAACTCGTGCTTCTCGCTCGTCGACTGGCTGATGAGCGGCATCTTCAACCGCTTCCCGAAGCTCAAGATCGCCTACAGCGAAGGTTCGATCGGCTGGATCCCCTACGTCATCCACCGCGCCGACGTGGTGTGGGAGGAGAACCGCGGCTGGGGCGGCGTCGCCGACAAGGTCACCCGGCCGCCGAGCGAGCTCTACTACGAGCACGTCCTCGGCTGCTTCTTCGACGACCCGCACGGCCTGCTCAACCTCGACCACATCGGCGTGAACAACGTCGCCTACGAGAGCGACTACCCGCACTCCGACTCGACGTGGCCCAACACCCGCGCAGTCGCCGAGGAGCAGATGAAGCACCTCGACCGAGAGACCGTCGAGAAGATCGTTCGCGGCAACGCGATCACCTGGTATGACCTGTCCCCCGACGGCCGCTGGAAAGGCTGAGCCCGAGAAATGCATCACGTGTCACTCGACTACCTCATCAAGAACGCGACCGTCGTCGACGGCAGCGGCAGTTCGTCGTTCGTCGGTGATGTGGGCGTCAAGGACGGCCGGATCGCGCACCTCGCGCCGTCCAATGGTTCGGCGCCGGAGGCCAGCGAGACCTACGACGCGACCGGCATGGTCGTCGCGCCGGGGTTCATCGACAACCACACGCACTACGACGCGCAGCTGTTCTGGGACCCGATGATGACGCCGTCCAACGTGCATGGCGTCACGACGGTGCTCGGCGGCAACTGCGGCTTCACTCTCGCGCCGATCAAGGCGGCCGACGCCGACTACACGCGCCGGATGATGCAAAAGGTCGAAGGCATGCCGCTGGAGGCGCTCGAAGGCGGCGTGCCGTGGGGCTGGGAGACGTTCGCGGACTATCTGTCGGCTGTCGAGAACAACGGGCTCGCGCTCAATGCCGGCTTCCTTGTCGGGCACTGCGCGATCCGGCGCTACGTGATGGGCGCCGAGGCCACCGACCGCGAGGCGACCGATGACGAGGTCAAGCAGATCGTCGCGCTGCTGCACGAGTCGATTGAGGCCGGCGGTCTCGGTCTGTCGACGACGCTGTCCAACACGCACTCCGACGGCGAGGGCAAGCCGGTCGCGTCGCGCAAGGCTGGCAAGGACGAGCTGCTCGCGCTGTGCACGGCTGTCGGTGAGCACGAAGGCACGTTCCTCGAGGGAATCGTTCCCGGCTGCCTCGACAAGTTCAACGACGACGAGATCGAGCTGCTCGCGCAGATGTCGGCGGCGGCGAAGCGGTCGATCAACTGGAACCTGCTGACGATCGACTCCCGCGAGCCGGACCGCATCCCGCGCCAGCTCGAGGCGTCGAAGCGTGCGCGTGAGCTGGGCGGCCGCGTGATCGCGTTGACGATGCCGGTGCTGGTGCCGATGAACATGTCGCTGCGCAACTTCTGCGGCCTGTGGCTCATCCCCGGCTGGGGCGAGGTCCTCAACCGCCCGGTGGCCGAGCGCATCGAGAAGCTGCGCGACCCCGAGGTCCGCGCCCACCTGATCGAGCGCGCCAACAGCAAGGAAGCAGGGGTCTTCCGCAGGCTCGGCAACTTCGGCCGCTACGTCATCGGCGACACCTACAGCGACGCCAACGAGGGCCTGAAGGGGCGCGTCGTGAAGGAGATCGCGGCCGAGCGGGGGCAGGAGCCGTTCGACGCGCTGGTCGACATCTGCATCAACGACGAGCTCAAGACGATCCTCTGGCCCATGCCGACCGACAGCGATCCCGACACGTGGGCGCTCCGCGGCGAGGCATGGCAGGAGGAGGACGTCATGCTCGGCGGCTCGGACGCCGGCGCTCACCTCGACCGGATGGCGGGAGCGCCGTTCCCGACGCGCTTCCTCGGTGACATGATTCGCGGCCGCAAACTGGTCTCGCTCGAGCGCGCCGTGCAGATGCTCACCGGCACCCAGGCAGATGTGTTCGGGCTGAAGGACCGCGGCTACCTCCGCGAGGGCTACTACGCGGATGTCGTCGTCTTCGACCCACAGGAGATCGCGTCGGAGGACGCGTCGCTGGTCTTCGACCTGCCCGGCGACGCACCGCGGCTGACCGCGCAGTCCCTCGGCGTGAAGCGGGTGCTCGTCAACGGTGTCGAGACGATCCGCGACGGCGTGGCGACCGGCGCGACGCCGGGCTCGGTGCTGAAGTCCGGCCGCGACACGGTGACCGTCCCGACCAGCTGACCCCATTGAGTGTGACGAAAGCGGGCTAACAAGCGCCGGTTTTGCCCCACTTTCGTCACACTCAACAGCGGTGGGCTGGGCAGGATCGGCGCTGGGCACGTCGAACGTCTCGGCGGTGGGGGTTTCTCGTCGTACGGCGGTGGCGGCTGCGGCCGGCTGCATCGTCGCGTCCATGCTCAGCGTCGCGGGTTCGGCCGTCGCGTCGCAGATCGTGCCGACGCACGAGACCACCGAGACCAAGCAGATCCACGACGCCGTCTCATCGGTGCATGTCGTCGCCGACGTCGGGGCCATCACCGTGCGGCCGGGCAGCGCGACGAGCGTCTCGGCACACGAGGAGTGGAACTTCCAGCAGCCGAAGCTCCAGGTGTCCGTCAGCAGCGGCCGGCTCGACGTGTCGATCACGTGTGGCGACGGAACGCAGGTCGGTCCGGCCGACCTGGCGCTACTCAACGACTGCACCGACGACCTCACGCTCACGATCCCGGCAGAGGCAGACCTGGTAGCGAGCTCCGGCGACGGCAACGTCACCACCGCTGGCATGCGCGCCACGCAGCACCTGACCAGCGATGTCGGGAAGGTCGCGGTCAGCAACGCCGTGGGCGCACTCGTAGCCAGCACGTCAGACGGGGAGATCACGGCGACCGATGTCGACGCCCCGAACGTGCTGCTCCGCAGCGACAGGGGCGACGTCGTCGCTTCGTCGGTCATCGGCGACCTCACGGCATCGAGCAGCGACGGCGTGGTGTCACTGACCCGAGTCCGCGCGGGAACGATCGCGGCACACAGCGACACCAACGACGTGTCCGTGTCCAACTCCCGCGCGACGCGCGTCGTGGCCGGCACCTCATCCGGCCGGCTCCGCGTCATCGGCGTCCGCGCGGAGGCCTTCGCGCTCACGAATGACACAGGCAGCGTGCTGCTGCATACCGTCAACGCGCCGCGCAACATCTCGGCACGCACCAGCGACGGCGCTGTCGCCGTCGAGGTGCCCGCCGGTCGTTACGCCGTCGACGCGCACAGCACTGACGGCCAGGTGCACGTGTCCGGACTCACCAGGTCGGCAGCCGCGGCCCGGCACATCACCGCGCGGTCCGACACCGGCAACGTGCGGGTCACCGGCTTCTAGGCAACTGCTCCCGGATCGGGGTCACCGGAGGCATTGCGAAGTCGCGGCGCAGCCAGTTGCCGCCGTCGACGACGAGCACGTGGCCGGTGACGAACGACGCGTACGACGAGGCCAGCCAGGTGGCGGCCCAGCCCAGCTCGTGCGGCTGGCCGACCCGCCCGACCGGCTGCCGCGCGTCGTCGACCGACGGGTCGCGCGCCGCCTGGATCGCCGCCGGCAGGTCGTCGTGCGGAAAGAGGCCGGGGGCGATCGCGTTGACGCGGATGCCGTCGACCGCCCACTCGACGGCGAGGGTCTTGGTCAGCGCGACAACACCCGCCTTGGCCGCAGCGGAGTGCGCCATGCCGGGTCCGCCGGTGAGCGCCGCAGTGGTCGCGATGTTGACGATCGCCCCCTCGCCACCGCGAGCCGTCACTCGCCGGTGCAGCTCTTGCGAGCAGAAGAAGGTGCCGTCCAGCACGATGCGCTCGACGGCCCGCCAGCCGTTGGGCGACAGGTCGGTGGCGGGCACCGGGAAGTTGGCCGCTGCGTTGTTCACGAGCACCGCGATGTTGACGCCGAGCTCGGACTCGGCGGCGTCGAAACCCGCCGCGATCGACTCCGGCTCGCGCACGTCGACCTCGACCCCGACGCCTTGCCCGCCCGCGTCGGAGATCGCCGCCACTCCCGCCTCGCGATGCTGCGCCGACCGGCTCGCCACCGCGACGGCTGCGCCGAGGCGAGCGAACTCCACCGCGATCGCCTTGCCGAGACCGGTCCCGCCTCCGGTGACCAGTACGCCGAGGCCGTCGTACGTCCCGGCCGGAAGCATCCGCGTCCCGACGGGCGGCGGCGCGGCCACCTACTTGCCCTCGAACTCGACCGGCTGCTTGGCGGCCTTCGCGGCGTAGCCCTTCGGCATGTCCTCCGACACGAACTCGACCGACGCGCTCATCGCCTCGAACCGCAGCGCCTCCGCGAGCCCGCGATCGGCGAACGCATTCACCGTCCGCTTGATGCTCTGCACGGCGAGCGGGGCGTTGTCGCGGATCTCGCGAGCGATGCCGTACGCCGTGGCGTCGAGCTGGTCGCGAGGCACGACCTGCTGCACGATGCCGAGCCGCTCCGCTGTCGCCTCGTCGATCCGCCGGCCGGTCAGCGCCAGGAGCTTCGCCCACCCGGCGCCGACCTCCCGCGCGAGCCGCAGGTCGCCACCCGCGTCGACACCGACGCCGACCGTCGCCTCCGGCAGCGCGAACAGCGCGTCGTCTGAGCACACCCGGATGTCGGCCATCAACGCGAGCTCGAAGCCGAAGCCGAGGCAGTAACCGTGCACCGCCACCACGATCGGCTGCGGCAGATCGCTGAACGCGTGAAACCGCTCGTGCACCCAGCGGATGCCTTCGTAGTAGTTGCGTACCTTCTCCGCCGGCGACCGCCCGGTCACCCGGTCCTCGGGCATGCCGAGGTCGACCCCGGCGCAGAACGCGCGCCCTTCGGCCCGTAGGACGACAACGCGGATGTCGTCGTCGAATCGGATCTCGTCCGCGCGCTTGCCGAGCTGGCGCGAGGCCTCCCACGACCAGGCGTTGAGCTTGTCCGGCCGGTCGAGCGTCAGCGTGCCGATGCCGT
>JAFAQI010000343.1 GCA_019246495.1 Frankiales bacterium
GCGGCTGAGGGCGTGACCGGTCCGGCGAGGTGTCACTCCGCCCCGGCAACGCCCGCGTCGTCTCCGCCTCGGTGGGCGACGACGCGGCGAATGAGGTCGGGCAGCTCGACGACGTCCTCCTTCGCCAGCCAGGCGTCGAACCCGATCGACCTGGCCCGGTTGATGACGGCGTCGTCGAGGTAGGCGCTACACAGGATCATCACCTGCGACGGACGGTCTTCACGGACGCGCATTGCGGCCTCCATGCCGTTCATCGCCGGCATCATCTCGTCGAACACGATGACGCGTGGTTCGATGCGCCGCGCCTGCTCGATGGCCTCGGCGCCACTTGCTGCTTCGCCCGCGACCACCAGCCCTTCGTTGGCAGCCTCGACCAGCATCTTCATCAGCAGCCGGATATCCGGCTGGTCGTCGACGATCAGCGTCGTGATGTCGGTCGCTGTGGTCATGAACGTGTCTCCTCGAGTTCCTGTAGTTCCTTCAGCCGGGCAGCGCGGACGGCCGAGCGCAGTTCCGTCGGCCGGGACGCGACATCGGCCACCTCCGCGATGACGTCGTCGAGCGCGAACGGCTTCGAGATGTAGCCGTCGGCGCCCAGCTGCCACCCACGTGCGCGATCAGCGGTTGTGGACTTCACCGTGCACAAGATCACCGGGACGTCGCCAAGGGTGGGATGGCTCCGGATGTCCGCCAACGTGGCCCAACCATCACGGTCCGGCATCTGTACGTCGAGCAGCACGACGCTCGGCGTACTGGCCTCGAGCGTGCCTCGAACGTCGACGCCGGTCGCCGCTTCGCACACGGCCCAGCCCGCCGCCTCGAGCACGGCACGCAGGAGCAGTCGGATGTCGTCGGCGTCGTCGATGACGAGCGCCGCCTGGTCAGGTCGCAAGGGCCACCTGCGGGCGGACACCTTCTGCGCCTTCGTTCCAGTCGGTCAAGGCACCGAGGTGTAGCGCCCGCACCACCCAGACGAAGTAGATAGCGGCGGGAACCGCGAGCCAGTCAATGAGGAGCCCATGCGACTCGACGCGATAGCTCGCCGACATGGCGTACGCCGCGAACACGACATGCATCACACCGCAGGTCGGAAACACGACCGTGAGCGAGAGCCCAGAGAGAGACCATCCGCCACTGGGTGCCCGGTTGTTCAGCTGAGTGCGCAGAAGGTAGTAGCCAATGAGCCCGTAGACCAGTAGCAACAGCAGGTTCGGCGTGATGCGCGGAGTCAGGTGAATTCCGTCCCGCAGCACCCAGATGATCGAGGCGGCTGCGACGGCAACGTAGACCACGCCGAGATAGGGCAGTGCCCGCACCCAGGAAGGCGTGCCTGGAATGAAGCGATCACCGCTGCCGCCCGTCAGCGCCTCGACGCGTAGCAGAAACCACGTGATGCCGGCGGGCGCGCCGAGGACCACCGCGAGCATGTCGAGGACGCCGGCGTTGCCGCCGATCACCGCGGCGTGCAGCCCGTGCTCGAGGTGATGGGGCCCGCAGGTGAACGCCATCGCGATCCACGCCAGCCCGAAGTGGGACATGCCGTTCGTGCGCCAGCCGTTCTTGAGGTCGATGATCGTCATGACGCCGTAGCAGGTGTAGATCAGTCCCAGGGCGATGTTGAGCGCCGCAACTGCTGCAATCACGGGCCACTCACCTCCGGCACTCCGATCTGCCGCATGAACTCGCGGATGGATGTGCTCTCCCCGCGGTGCGGCTGGCGGGGTTGCGGGATTCGGTCGGCGCGCTGCATGGCGATCGTGAACGTGGTGCCTTCGCCGGGCTTGCTGGCGACACTGATGGCGCCGCGCATCGTGTCGACGAGCGACCGGACGATGTAGAGGCCGATGCCAGTGCCGCCGAACCGACGTACGTCGCTGGCTTCGGCCTGCCAGAACTTGTCAAAGCAGTGTTCCGCCTGCTCGGCATCCATGCCGATGCCCTGATCGCTGATCGACACCGAGACTGTCGTGTCGTCCGCGGAGAGCGCGACGTCGATGTGCTGCCCGCCCGGGGAGTACTTGATGGCGTTCTCCAGGAGGTGGTCGATCACGGTCGTCAGCGCATCGGCATTGCCGAGCGCGGGTGGGAGATCCTCTGGTGCGGCGAACGTGATGGTCCGGTTGACCGCTGCCGAGCAGGCCTCCACCCGGTTGCGTATGAGGGCCCCGACCTCGGTCGCGGTCAGGTCAAGCTGCACGTGACCCGCCTCGATCCGGCTCGACAGAAGCAGCCGCTCCACAATGCGCGTCAGCTCTTGCGCCCGGGTCTGAATCGCAGTCAAGGCGGACTGCCGCATGTCGTCCTCGAGCGCCGGATAGCGCAACAGCGTGGAGGCGAAACCGGAGATGACGGTGAGCGGGGTCTTCAGCTCATGCGAGGCCGTAGCAAGGAACAGCGTCTTGGCCTCTTCGGCCTGCTTCAGCCGGGTGATGTCCCGGACCGAATGAACCACTTCGGCGGTTCCATCTACGCCGTCGACCAAGGCAGCATCGGCGAGCAGAGGCTGACGCTGCTGGTGGGCGTCGTACCGCCAGACCTCCACGCCACCGTCACCGTCGGCACCCCGACCGAGCAGCGGGCAACCGCTCGAACAGTCGAGCGGCCGCTCGCCCTCGCGCAGTCCGAGGGCCTCGTGGCAGGCGTAGTTGACCAGCTCGGCCGCCCGCCGACCCACCAACCGCTCCGTGCCCGGGTTGGCGAGGACGACGCGGCCACTGGTGTCAGTGACGAACACCGCGTCGGCGACGTGCGCGACGATCGTGTCCGCACGCGACCGGAACCGGTCGGAGGTTGCGGCAGCCCGCGCCTGGAGCACCGTCGTCCGGTCGACGAGGAACAACACCGCGAGGATGCCGCAGCTGAACGGAATGATGCTGCTGGACGGCAACGT
>JAFAQI010000242.1 GCA_019246495.1 Frankiales bacterium
TCCGGTGGAGAGCATCTGACCTGCGTCGGATCGCTCGCGGAGCTTTCGTCGTACGCCGGTCGCGACGTCACCGACCTCGACCCGCACCGCCCGTTCATCGACGAGGTCACGTTCGCCTGCCCGGTCGACGGTTGCGGTGCACCGGCGACACGTGTCAGCGAGGTCATCGACTGCTGGTACGACGCCGGCTCGATGCCGTTCGCGCAGTGGGGTTATCCGCATGCGCCGGGCTCGGCGGAGGAGCGCGAACGCTCCTATCCGGCGCAGTTCATCTGCGAGGCACTCGACCAGACCCGCGGCTGGTTCTACACGCTCATGGCCGTCGGCACGCTGGTGTTCGACCAGTCGCCGTACGAGACCGTCCTGTGCCTCGGGCTGATCCTCGCCGAGGACGGCCGGCGGATGAGCAAGCACCTCGGCAACATCCTCGACCCGTTCGAGCTGATGGAGCGGCACGGCGCCGATGCGTTGCGCTGGTACATGCTCTGCGGCGGCAACCCCTGGGCGTCGCGGCGGATCGGCCACTCGCTGCTCGACGAGGTGGTCCGCAAGGTGCTGCTCACCTACTGGAACACCGCGTCCTTCCTCGTTCTCTACGCCAACGCCAACGACTGGGTGCCCGGTGCAGAGCCGGTGCCCGACGTCGCGGACCGGCCACTGCTCGACCGCTGGGCGCTCTCCGAACTGCACCGGGTCGTTCTCGAGGTCGACGCGGCGCTCGAGGACTTCGACCCGACGCGCGCCGGACGAGCACTGACGCAGTACGTCGACGACCTGTCGAACTGGTATGTCCGGCGATCCCGCCGACGGTTCTGGGAAGGCGACCGGGCGGCGCTCGCGACATTGCACGAGTGCCTGGAGGTGCTGACCCGGCTGCTCGCGCCGTTCGTGCCGTTCCTCACCGAGGAGGTGCACGAGCGGCTCGTGACGGACGTCTGGCCCGACCTGCCCGACTCCGTGCACCTGCGCGACTGGCCCCGCGTCGCTGGTCCAGGGCTCGACGGCTCGCTCGTGGACGAGAAGCTGTCGGCGCAGATGGCGCTGGTCCGCCGGCTCGTCGAGCTCGGCCGGTCCGCGCGGGCCGAGGCGGGTGTCAAGACACGGCAGCCTCTCGCCCGCGCGCTCGTGTCGGCGCCGGGGTGGGCGGAGCTGCCGGACGAGCTTCGCGAGCACGTCGCGGCGGAGCTCAACGTCCGGCGTACGGAGTCGCTCAGTGGCGACGACGAGCTCGTGCAGGTCTCCCACAAGGGCAACTTCCGCGTGCTCGGCAAGACGTTCGGCAAGCGCACCCCTGAGGTCGCAGCGGCGATCGCTGCCGGGCAGCTCGAGCGGGCCGGTGACGGCTGGCGGGTGACCGTCGGTGGGGAGACGGTCGACGTCGCCGACGAGGCGGTGCTCGTCACCGAGACACCGCTGACCGGCTGGGCCGTCGGTTCGGCCGGCAGCGACACGGTGGCCGTCGATCTCGAGCTGACGGACGAGCTCCGCCGAGCCGGAGTCGTCCGGGACGTCGTCCGGCTCGTGCAGGAGGCACGCAAGGCGCAGGGGTTCGACGTCAGCGACCGCATCGAGCTGTGGTGGTCGTCGACGTCACCCGTCACGACGACGGCGCTGCACGAGGGTGGCGACCTGCTGGCCGAGGAGGTGCTCGCCGTCTCGGTGCAGGACACCAAGCCGGCGGCGCCGCTCACCGGTCACGAGGTGGGCGAGCTGGGCCTCACGTTCTGGCTGCGCGTCGTCGACTGACCGACGCTGAGCCCGCGGTCAGCCGGCCAGGGCGGCGCGGAGCCCGCCCGGCCAGCGGCGCGCCGCCTCCCGGGCGTGCATACCGACCGCGACGGCCACGAGCAGCGCGCCGAGGACGACGGCGAGGTCGCGGGCGTCCTTCGCGGTTGGGCGTACGACGCTGGGCGGCGCGGGATGCGAGGCGGTCGCCGGCGCGATCGTGAACGTCGCGCCGGGCAGTGGGGCGACGGTCGGCGACAGCGTCTGCGCGACGACCGGCGTCATGGCGGTCGGCAGTCGCCACGCGCCGGCCGGAAGCGCCGCGGGTGCGGCCGGGACCGCGGCGGGCGAGGTCGAGTGATGCCGCGCGGCTGCCGCCGGGTGGTGGGAGGTGGCCGGGGCGGCGTGGCCGAGAAGCCGGACGGCCGGTTTGGCCGGCCGGTGCTTGTGCTTGCGCGAGCTGGGCGTCGGGGTGGAGGCCAACGGGTCGGCCACGCCGAGGGCCTTCGCGACCTTGGCCACAGCGGCGCCGACCGGGCCGGGCACGGGCACCGGCGGCTTCAGCGCGTCCGACACGCCCGCGGGCAGCGGGACGGGGTCGGTGGCGGCGGCCGCCGGCGCGACGCCGAGGAAGCCGACCGCGGCTGCGCCAACGGCGACGGTGAGGGCTCGGGCAGCAGGGCGGGCAAAAGGACGGATGCCGATCGGTAGCTGGGTTCCCATCGTGATCCTCTCGGTGTTCCCCCGACGGTTCCCCCGCCTGATCCAACGACCGAGTGGACAAATGGTGACGCAAGCGGCGGGACCAACTTCACGCTTTCGGTCTAAACACATGGGCAACCGGACGTGCCGATGCTCTTACTGCCCGCGTCGTTGCTCCGAACGGCGCAAAGGCAGGCGAACCATCTGGAGGCTCCTGTGGCGCTGACGCTTCTCGCTCAGCCCGTGCACCTGCGGCTCAAGACCGAGGCGATCGCCGTACCCGCGCTCACCAGCCAGGTCCGGCCCGCCCTCGTGCTGCCCGAGCGACAGGCGCGCGCGCTGCTCGACGCGGCAGCCCGCGAGGATGTGGGTGTGGGCGGCTGCTTCGCGGCCGGTCCTGCCGGCATCCAGGTCTGGAGCGGTCCGTTCGACGGCCCCGGCGGAGGCAAAGGCTCCGCCGTCCACCTCGGCTCCGTGGACTGGACCTACGACACGCCCGCGAAGCACTGGGCGATGATCTACCGCGCGATGGTGACGCACGACGGCGTGGCCCGCGGCGAGACCACCACCACCGTTCTCGCCCGGGTTCTCGCCCTCACCGGCCTGTCGATCGACGGCGACCGGGTGACGCTCCCGTCCCCGCCGGTGCGGGACCCGTTCCGCCGCAAGGTCTGACCACGCCGGTCCGAAGTCCGGCGCGGTCACGCGGGTGACTTAGCGGGTGGTCTTCTTCGCCGCGGTCTTCTTGGCCGTGGTCTTGGCAGTGGTCTTCGTTGCCGTCTTCTTGGCCGCGGTGGACTTCGCGGTGGTGGACTTCGTCGCAGTCTTGGCGGGTGCCCCCTTGGTCGCCGTCTTCTTGGCCGGCGCCGCCTTGCTCGCGGTGGTCTTCTTCGCCGCCGTCGACTTCGCCGCCGTTGTCTTTGCAGCCGTGGTCTTCGCGGCGGTCTTCTTGGCGGCGGTCTTCTTGGCGGCGCTGGCTGCCGTCGTACGACGCAGTGACGTCGTCGCCGCCGCCGTCGGGGCAGCCTTCTTCGCCGGGCTACGCCGCAGCGTCGAGGTCGCGGTCTCACCCGAGGCCTCTGCTGACGAGGCGCCCGCGGCGGCACCGACGAGGGCCGGAGCCTCCTCGTCAGCAGCGGTCGACACCGGCGCCGTCGGCACGACCGTCACGTCGCGGTCAGCCGCGGGCCGCGCCGCAGGCGACGTCGGCGCCGTGGTCGGCGCACCCGCGCCGATGCCCTCGGCGGCCGGTTCGTCGCGGCGCTGCCGCACACCGACGAGCAGGAAGATGAACGACGCGACGCTCACGCCGATCGAGGCATAGACCCAAGCGAGTGAGCTGAACAGCCCGATAACCAGGAACACCACGGCAACGAGCAGCAGCACTCCGCTGATGACGATCACGTCGTCGACTCCATTCGATTTCGCACTGCAAGGTCAGCGTGCGCGGCAAATCCTAGTCAGGCGACGTGGACCGCCGCCGACCCCGCGTCTTCGCCGAGGTCAGACCGAGGGCAGATCGCCTTCGTCGGTGTCGTCGTCCGCCTCACGTGGCGGACCGCCAGGGGCGTCACTTCCTGCGTCGACGTCCTCGACCAGCCGGGGGGCCGGTGCGAACGGGCTCGCCGGGCCCTGTGGCGGCGCGGGCGGTCCCGCCGCAGCCGGGCCGGGAGCCGGCGGGGCGAGCCGAGGAACGCCGGAGCCCGGCG
>JAFAQI010000561.1 GCA_019246495.1 Frankiales bacterium
CGATCGCGGCGAGGATGCCGATGATGATGATCACGACGAGGAGCTCGATGAGGGTGAAGCCACCCTCGCGCTCCTCCTGGGCCTTGCGGATACGAGCGAGCATTGCGGTCCCTCCGGGATGATTCGTGAGCCGCAGGCTCCAAGCGCTGTGTGCGGCTCGATGACAAGAAGGTTTTCGTCGTCCGCGGGGACTACCTTGAACATCCGTAAGGACTATTTTTTGTTTAGTCCTCCCGCTACAGAGACGAGCAAGCGCAACGGGCCGCCTCCGTGATCGTGGAGGCGGCCCGTTGCGAAGAGTTCGATCAGTTGATGTGGTTGTAGACCGAGAAGATCGGCAGGTAGAGGCACACGATCATGCCGCCGATGAGACCACCGAGGACCGCGATCATGATCGGCTCGATCAGAGCGGTGAGTGACTCGGCCATCGCCTCGACCTCCTGGTCGTAGAACTCGGCGATCTTGGCCAGCATCGTGTCGAGCGCACCGGTGTCCTCACCGACCGCCATCATCTGCGACACCATCGGCGGAAAGATCTCGTGCTGCGTCAGCGGCTGGGTCAGCGCCTCACCTTGCCGCACGCTCTCCTGGATGTCGCGGACCGCCAGCGTCAGCATGTAGTTGCCCGTCGTGTCGGCGACAATCTCGAGCGCCTGGAGGATCGGCACACCGGACTTCACCATCGTTCCGAGGTTGCGGCAGAACCGCGCGATGGCAACCTTCTTGAACAGGAGGCCGAAGACCGGGATCTTGAGCTTGATCGGGTCGACGACCTTGCGCACGCGCTCTTCGTTCTTGATGCGCTTCCAGACGAAGAAGAACGTGACGCCGAACACGACCATGATCGGCACGATGAACTTCATGCCATGCGAAAGCGTGACGAGCATCCGGGTCGGTGCCGGCAGCGTCGTACCAAGGGACTTGAAGATGTTCGCGAACGTCGGTACGACGAAGGTCAGCATGACGATGAGCGCGATCACCGCGATGCAGCCGACGACGATCGGGTAGGTCATCGCGGACTTGATCTTCGCCCGCAGCTTGACCTCGGCCTCGTAGTTCTCCGCGATCTGGAGCAGCACGGCGTCGAGGAAGCCGCCGACCTCGCCCGCCTTGATGAGATTGACCATCAGCGGCGGGAAAACCTTGGGGTGCTTCGACATCGAGACCGACAGGGAGTTACCGGCCTCGACACCGTTGCGGACCTCGCCGAGGACCCGCGCCAGCTCTTCGTTCTCCGTCTGCTGCGCCAGGATGTTGAGCGCACGGATCAGCGAGAGCCCGGAGTTGATCATCGTGGCGAACTGCCGCGAGACGACCGCCAGGTCCTTCAGCTTCACCCGCTTGCCGAAGCCCGGGAGCTTGATCTCCTTCTGCATGCCGGCGTTGGCCTTCTCGATCGAGACCGGCGCATAGCCCATGGCACGCAGCCGCTGGACGAGCGCGGTCTCGGTCTCGGCCGCGAGCTCGCCGCTGACCAGCTTGCCGCCCTTGTCGCGGACGGAGTACTTGAACGTCGTCGTTGCCATTGCTGTCCCTCTCAGGCCCGGCCGCAGAGCCGGTTGAAGTCCTCGACGTGGTGGCACTTCTCAACGCCGGTCTCGTAGCTGATGCGACCGGACTTCACGAGCTCGGACAGGTGCTGGTCCATCGTGTGCATGCCGTGCTTGGCGCCGGCCTGAAGGGCGGAGTAGATCTGGTGGGTCTTGCCCTCGCGGATCAGGTTGCGGATCGCGGGAGTGGCAACGAGGACCTCGGTCGCGACGGCCCGACCCTTGCCGTCGTAGGTCTTCGCAAGGGTCTGGCAGACGATGCCCTGGAGCGCGCCGGCCAGCTGCACGCGGATCTGCTGCTGCTGGTGCGGCGGGAAGACGTCGATGACACGGTCGACCGTCTGAGCCGCGTCCTGCGTGTGCAGGGTGGCGAAGACGAGGTGGCCCGTCTCAGCGGCGGTCAGCGCGACGGAGATCGTCTCGAGGTCACGCATTTCACCGACGAGGATGATGTCGGGGTCCTGGCGCAGGACGTGCTTGAGTGCGTTCTGGAACGACCAGGTGTCCTCGCCGACCTCACGCTGGTTGACCAGGCACTGCTTGTGGCGGTGCAGGAACTCGATGGGGTCCTCGACCGTGACGATGTGGTCGCGGCGCTGGCGGTTCGCCAGGTCGACGATCGCGGCAAGAGTTGTTGACTTACCGGAACCGGTCGGACCGGTGACCAGGACGAAGCCACGCGGCATCATCGCGAAGTTGGCGACGGCCGGCGGAATGCCCAGGTCCTCGAGCGGCTTGATCTCGTAGGGGATCAACCGGAACGCCGCGCCGAGCGCGTCGCGCTGGCGGTAGACGTTGACACGGAAGCGGGCCTTGCCGGGCACGGCGTAGGCGAAGTCGAGCTCCAGCTCCTCCTCGAACCGCTCCCGCTGCTTCTGGGTGAGGATCGCGTAGAGCATCCGCTGGATCATGGGCGGCGTCATGATCGGCCGCTCGTCCATCGGAGCGAGCGAGCCGTTGAGGCGCAGCGTGGGACGCGCACCGGCCGTGATGTGCAGGTCGGAGGCCTTGCGGTCCAACACCTCGATCAGCAGGTCGGTGAGCAGGTGCGACTCGAACTCGCTGCTCTCCTCGAGCGCGGACCGGGCGTAACCCACGTCGGTCACCGAGTCGGTCGACTCGTCGTCGGCGGCCTCGCGCGGGGTGGGCGTGGCTTCCGCCGGCGCCCCCATGCCCACGGCGGCGACGTGCGGCTCCGGCACGTCGACAGCGGGAGCGACCGGCGGCGCGACGGCCGGCGGCACGGACGTGCCACCCACCGGGGCCTGCGCCGGTACGGCGGGGGCGGGCGTGAAGGGCGTCGTACCCGGCGGTGTGCTCACCGCGGAGAACGGCGACTCTTTCGCGCCGTCGGGCTGCCAGTCAGGGTCAAGCGGGCTCACCACGTGGGAACCACCTTTGCGGGCCGCAGTCGAAAACAGGCACGGACGATGCCTTCTGCGATGGAATCGGCGCGAGTAGCGCACGGCTTGAGCCGTCCGGCGCAGCGGCATTCGCCTAAACGACGACGCGGAGGATCTCCTCGAGCGTGGTGACGCCGTTGAGGACCTTGTAGAGGCCGTCGTCGCGGAGCGACATCATGCCCTGCTCGCGGGCAACGTTGGAGATGACGGCCGCGCTGGCGCGCTCGACGGCCAGCCGCTCGATCTCCTCGGTCACCGGCATGACCTCGTGCAGGGCGAGACGGCCGCGGTAGCCGGTCTTGGAGCAGGCGGAGCAGCCCACTGCGCGGTAGAGCGTCGGCAGCTCCTCCCCCTCGTTCCAGGGGAACCGCGCCGCGATCAGCGTCTCGGGGTCGGGCGTGTAGGCCTCGCGGCACTTGGGGCACAGCCGGCGGGCGAGCCGTTGTGCGAGGACGCAGTCGAGTGCCGAGCCCACGAGGAACGGCTCGATGCCCATCTCGACGAGCCGGGTGACGGCACTCGGGGCGTCGTTCGTGTGCAGCGTGGTCAAGACGAGGTGACCGGTGAGCGCGGCCTCGATGGCGATCTGTGCCGTCTCGTGGTCGCGGACCTCACCGATGAGGACCACGTCGGGGTCAGACCGCAGAATCGACCGCAGCGCGCCCGCGAAGGTGAGGCCGGCCT
>JAFAQI010000149.1 GCA_019246495.1 Frankiales bacterium
TCGAACGGAACAGACGTCACGCCCATACACCGCCGTCTTGAGGGTGCAAGGCTGAATGCCTCCGCGCCAAGAGGATCCGACGTTGGCGGCAACGCAGGTGCTGTCCGCCGACCAACTTCGTCGAGTCCGATCGGTCCTCTACCTCAGCGGGGTCCGTGGAACAGAGATTGACGACGCAACGCAGGACGTACAACTGCGACTGCTGGAACAGCCCGCGGCAAGCATCGACAACCTCGGCGCGTGGGCGTGCGTCGTCGCGGCCAGGCTCGCCGTCGACCGGCATCGCCGCGCCTCCACGCGCCTCGCGATGGTGCACCGACTTCGATCTAGCCGGACAGTGGCGCACGATGAACCAGACCTCGCACTCGCGCACAGCGTTCGGAGCGCTGTCAGCCAGCTCGAGCCGGACCTGCGCGCTGTCATCGTGCTGCGCTACTACGCCGATCTCAGCGTCGCCGACATCGCCCGGATGCTCGACGTCCCCGAAGGCACGATCAAGTCGCGGCTGCACCGGGCCGCTGCGGTTCTGCGTCCCACGCTGCAGGAGGCACCATGAACACGCCTGACTCCGAGATGCTCGAGCCTGAGCTCGAAGAACGTCTGCGCCGAGGCCTGGCCCTGCTTGCGGAGCAGACACCTCCGCCGCAGGTTCGGTCGCAACGGCGCCTGGTCACCGTAGGCGCCGCCGCAGGCATCGCGATCGCGGCGGCGGTCACTGGGGTCGTAGTGACGCAAGCTGGCGACGGAGGCAAGCCAGTTGCGCGAGCCACGCATCCGCCGTCGGTGCCGGTTCATTCAACGCCGCCGGTCCAGAGCGCTCCACCGCCAATCGGTAGTGGCGTGAGCTATGACCTGCACAAGCTTGTTGCAGAATCACCGCGCATCGTCATCGGCACCGTGACATCCGTGGACCATTTCGGCCCCTCCGACGCGAGTGGCGGCCTACCCTACGTACTCGCCAATCTCAACGTCGACCGAACGCTCAAGGGGCCGGCAGACGCGACGGTCGTCGCGTTTGACTATGACTACGGAAACACCATCAGCAGCGATTCACCGTCAGGCGCCACATTCACCGTTGGCATGCGGGTGTTGCTGTTTCTGTCCGACTCCACCGGCACCGTTCATGAAGACATTGCTCCGCGACACTGGCAGGTCACAGGCGGGGGACAGGGTGAGTACCGGATGACCGGCAATGAACCGGAGGCTTCGTTCACCATCGGCGACGTCGAGAAGGCCGTTCAGTAAGTCTGTCCCTCCCCGCTTACGTTGGCCCTTGACCTATATACCCCCGAGGGGTATATAGGTCTCATGGCAGCAAGCACCCAGGATCACGTGGCTCACAACAGCGCGCCCCTGCGCGGCCGCGAACTGACCCGGTCGGCGATCTCCGCTACAGCGCACTGCCTGACCGGCTGTGCCATCGGCGAGGTCCTCGGCATGGTGCTCGCGACTTGGTGGGGGTTGGGCAACGCCGCAAGCATCGTGCTGGCCATCGCCCTTGCTATCCTGTTCGGCTACTCGCTCACGATGGGGCCGGTACTGCGCGCTGGGGTCGGGTTCAGAAAAGCGATCGGCATCGCGTTCGCCGCGGACACTCTCTCCATAACGGTGATGGAGTTGATGGACAACGCTTTCATCCTCGCGGTGCCGGGCGCGATTGCCGCGGGACTCGGCGATGCGCTCTTCTGGTGGTCACTGCTTGTCTCGCTGATCGTGGCCTTCGTGATCACCGTGCCGGTGAACCGTGTCCTCATCGCACGGGGACGGGGTCACGCCGTCGTACACGCCTATCACCACTGAGGCGACGCGGTGCGGCGCGCCGTCCGGCCGGCGGGTGTACGTGGATCGAACTGGTCAGCCGGCGCGGTGGCAGCGGATCAACACCGACGCCGGACCGTGGACCCTCGGGCGGCTGACAGCGCCGGCGGGGAACCGTGCGGTCAGCTCGCGTGCCACGGCCGACGGCGCGACTCCGCGCAGATCGAAGACCCAGAGCTGTCCACCTGGCCGGAGGACACGCGCCTGCTCACCGACCGCTGCCGCCGGGTCCGCCCAGTGGTGCGAGCTGAGGGTCGAGACCACAGCGTCGAAGCTCGCGTCTGCGAATGGCAGGTCCTCAGCGCCCGCGATCTGAAGGTCGAACCGGTCATCGGCTGCCGCCGCCGCCAGCCGGCGCCGCGCGTGCCCGATCATGTCGGCCGACGGATCGATCCCAGCTCCGGTGACATCCGTCCGGCGGCGCGCGACCTCGACCAGCAACTGGCCCGGACCGGTTCCTACGTCGAGCAACCGTCCACCCCGGGCCAACTCGTCGAGCACCTGACCGGCCGCGGCCCGGTAGAGCAGGCTCGCGACGCGCGTCGTTAACCGGTCGTACCACGCCGCGTGTGCACCGACGAGGACCATGCGGTCCCGTTGACCGCGGTCAGGCATCGTCGTCCTCCCAGCCCGGCGGCACCTTGCGCGTGTGCTCGAGCTCGCCGGTGTCGACGTAGTCCATACGGCCTCCCCCGGAGAACCTACGCGTCCGCCCATAGGCTCGAACGATGGCGCATCTGCCGATCGATCCCGACATCGAGTCGGTCGGTGATCCGCTGCATCCGTTCCAGCTGTCGGTGCTCGCAACCGTCTTCATCGGGGGCTGCGCGGGCGGGTTGGTGCGCTACCTGTTGTCGCAGCACTGGCCAGCGACGCACCTGTTTCCCTGGGCGGTCTTCACGGTCAACGTTGCTGGCGCGTTCGTGCTCGGTGCCGTGGTTGTCGCGAGCGAAGTCGCGGGTCCGTCTTCACATCTTCGGCCGCTGATCGGCACGGGGTTCTGCGGTGCGCTGACGACGTTCTCATCTCTTGTGGTCGCGGCGGACGAACTGGCCGCGCACGGGCATGCGGGCCTTGCCGCGACCTATGTGCTCGCGAGCGTCGCGGCCGGTGTCGCCGCCGCCTGGTTGGGGTTGACGCTCTGCCGCCGGATCACCGGATGGCGGGACGAGGCCGCACCGGGTGCCGGTTGATGTTGACGCTCGGAGTGACGATCGCGGCTGCGCTCGGCGCAGTTGCGCGTTACGCGCTCGACCAGTTCGTCCGGCACCGGACGACCGGTGCGTTCCCGTTCGGGACGTTGCTGGTGAACATCTCCGGCTCACTGCTGCTCGGTGTCGTCGTCGGTCTCGGGCTGCATCACGGCCTTACGTCGACTCCGAAGGCGTTGCTCGGCGCGGGCTTCGCCGGCGGCTATACGACGTTCTCCACCTGGGCCTGGGAGACGCTCGCGCTCGCCGAGGACGGCTGGCCTGGACGCGCCGCCCTCAACGCCGTCGGCAGTGTCGCCGCGGGTCTGGCCGCAGCCGCCGCCGGCCTCGGGCTCGCCCTGCTCTGACGAACGTTTGCGCAGCGGCTGAGCAATCGATCCCGAAGTCGGGAGCGGCTAGGCCATCTCGCGGCTGTCCGCCTCCGGTGCACGTGACGGCCCCGGCAACGACCTGCGGTTGTCGGCGATGCGGATCGCAAGTAGCGCCACGTCGTCGCGCAACGTCTGCGTGGCCGTGCCGGCGAGCACCTCTTCACACATCGCGTCCAGCCCCGCGTCCGGATCGTGTTGACGCAGTGTCGCGGTCAGCTGGTCCAGCTTCTCCTCGAGCGGCTGTCCGGGCACCTCGATCAGTCCGTCGGTGAACAGCACCAACGTCGACCCGGGGGCGAGGATCTGCTCGACCTGCTGGTGCTCGACGTCGATCGGCGCACCGATGAGGACGGAGTCTCCGCCGGCGAGCTGCTCGACCGACCCGTCCGGCGCCCGCAGCAGCGGCGCGAGATGGCCGGCGTTGGAGAACGTGAAGCGTCGGCTCCCGTCCCCGGCCGGCGGATCCAGTACGCCGTAGACCACTGTGACGAGCTGCGTCAGGTTCCGCGTCTCGACCAGGTGGTCAAGGCGGTTGAGCACCGG
>JAFAQI010000329.1 GCA_019246495.1 Frankiales bacterium
TCGCGGTCGCCGCCCAGACCCAGCCCGACGTCGTCATCATGGACATCCGGCTCCCGGACGGCAGCGGTCTCGACGCGGTGAAGCGGCTTCGCGCGACGAATGCGCAACTCGGCATCGTCGTCCTGACGATGTACGCCGGCGACGAGCACCTGTTCGGCGCGCTCGAGGCCGGCGCATCGGCGTTCGTCCCGAAGGACGCACCGGCAGATGACGTTGTCGCGGCCGCCCGGCACGCTGCGGCGTCACCGGATGCGTTCTCGGCGGCCGACCTGGCGTCGGCGATGAAGCGACGGCTCACGCCGCAGGGGCCGCAGGTGTCACCACGCGAACGTGAGGTGCTCGGCCTGCTGGCCGATGGCCTTGCCGTGGCGCAGATCGCGAAGACGCTCTACATCTCCGAGTCGACGGCGAAGACGCACATCTCGAAGCTCTACGAGAAGCTCGGGGCGGGCAACCGCGCGCAGGCGATCATGGCCGCGATGCGGATGGGGCTGATCAAGCCGCAGACGGCCGAGGACAACCTGCCGTAGGGCGGACCTCGCCCCTTTAGCAAACCGAATCTTCCTCGGCAATAGGACAAAGGGGGATTCCGTTACGCCCGTTTCCCTGATGGCGGGCGCCGCCATCTGGGGTCAGCATCCTCACCAGCGCTGGGCTCGAGGGGGGCTCGGGGTGACAGGACGGGCCGACGGCTGATGCCGCCGGCCCGTTTCCTTTGCGCCGAGAGTGCCGTGTACGCCGGGTGTGCCGTGTAGCCGCTCGTCGCCGGGCTGTCAATCCCCTGTGCGGTCGAGGCGCTGCCCCGCGCGGCGCACAAGCCGAACCCGACAACCGATACAGGAGCGGTCGCTTCTCTCGTTGACTGAGCGCTGGACAACCGTGTCCGTCATCAGCAATCCCGAGGAGAGCGATGGTCGCCGACCAGCACGCCCGCAAGCGGGTGCCCTCGCCTCTCGATCGGCGTCACGTGTCGGTGGACCAGATCCTCGTCGCTGTCGCAGTGCTGGGCATCGTCGTGGCGGTCGCCGTCGCCTTGTGGTCTGGAGCCTGAACGGATGGCACTTCGCAGAACGAAGGACGACGCGCGCGGCCGCCACGCGGCGACCGCGACGGCGGTGCAGCTCGCCGACGAGATCCCGGCACAGCCGACGGCCGAAGAGGAAGGCGGCTGGACGCGGCTCGGCGAGATCGCCGTACAGCGTTCCCGGGTGACGCAGAAGCAGGTCGCGGAGGCGCTGCTCCAGCAGTCGGCGTCGGGCAAGCAGCTCGGCCGGTTGCTCGTCGAGCTCGGTGCGCTGACCGACCGCGAGCTGGCGCTGTCGCTCGCCGAGCAGATGAATCTCGCACTTGTCGACCTCGCGCAAGAGCAGCCGGACGCTGACGCGATCGCGCGGCTGCCGGAGACGATCGCGCGCAGCGAGACCGTCGTGCCGATGCTGCTCGTCGAGGGCACGCTCGTCGTCGCGGTTGCCGAGCCGTCGGCGAAGCTGCTGCACCAGCTGACCGCGGCGGCCGGCCTTCCGGTGACGATGGTCGTTGCACCGAGCGGCGACATCAAGCGCGCGATCGACGCGTCGTACCGCGCACTGACCGACATCGACGCGCACGTCGCGGCGTTCCAACAGGCCGAGGCCGGCCGCACGAAGACGTCGGCGAAGGCGGAGGCGGCTGCCGGACTCGCGGCGACGGCGACCGAGGACGCGCCGGTCGTCCAGCTGGTCAACAAGGTCCTCGTCCAGGCGCTGCGCGATCGCGCATCGGACGTTCACATCGAGCCTCAGGACGACCGGATCCGGGTGCGGTTCCGCATCGACGGCGCGTTGCACGACGTGCTCGCGCTGCCGGCTGACATCGGCCCGGCGCTGGTCTCGCGCATCAAGATCATGGCCGGGATGAACATCGTCGAGCGGCGCCGTCCGCAGGACGGCCAACTGGCGATGACGGTGGACGGGCGCGACGTCGACGTCCGCGTCGCGACGGTCGGCGTGCACTGGGGCGAAAAGGTCGTCATGCGAGTGCTCGACAAGTCGCGGTCGCTGAAGCGGCTCGACGACCTGGGCATGCCGCAGGACACGCACGCCGCGTTCTCGAAGCTGATCCGCGCGCCGTTCGGCATGGTGCTGTGTGCCGGGCCGACGGGTTCCGGCAAGACGACGACGCTCTACGCATCGCTGTCCGAGCTGAACGAGTCGCAGCGCAACATCATGACGATCGAGGACCCGGTCGAATACGTCTTCCCGTCGATCAACCAGATCCAGACCAACGAACAGGCCGGCCTCACCTTCTCGACTGGTCTGAAGTCGATCCTGCGGCAGGATCCGGACATCATCCTGGTCGGCGAGTCGCGTGACGTCGACACGGCGCGCATCGCCGTGCAGTCCGCGCTGACCGGTCACCTCGTGCTCTCCTCGCTGCACGCGACGGACGCCGTTGCGGCGCTGCACCGCTTCCTCGACATGGGCATCGAGTCGTTCCTCGTCGCCTCGTCGGTGCTCGCGGTGGTCGGCCAGCGGCTCGTACGGCGTACCTGCCAGTCGTGCAAGGCGCCCTACAAGCCCACCGACGAAGAGCTCGCCTTCTATGAGGAGGGCGGCGGCAAGCCGAAGCGCACCTGGTTCGCCGGCGAAGGCTGCCACCTGTGCGCGGACACCGGTTACCAGGACCGGATCGGCGTCTACGAGCTCCTGCGCATCACCCCCGAGATCAAGCGGCTGGTCGTCGGCTGGGCAACGCAGGACGAGCTCCGTCGCATGGCCGTGTCGCAGGGGATGCGGACGCTCCAGGACGAGTCGATCCGCTTGGTCGAGAACAACATCACGACAATCAGCGAGGTCGTCCGTGCGATCTACGCCTACTGAGGACTGATGACGATGCGATTCGGCCGCCGCGACCAGACCGGGCCCGACTCGGACGCTTCCCCCGGTATGCACGGTGGGGTCGCACTCCTCGAGCACAGCGCCGCTCACAACGAGATTCCCGCGGCACAAGCGTCAGACGAGCCGTCGCGACTGAAGCGGATTCTCCAGTTCGAGATCACCAAGAGAAAGGTTCCGCGGAAGGAGCTGATGCACTTCTCGCGCCAGCTCGCGGTCTTCATCAAGGCTGGCATACCGATCATCGAGGCCTTTGACACCGTCAGCAGTGAGGTGACCAACAAGGCCTTCAAGTCGGTGCTCGAGGAGATGACCGACGACATCCGACGAGGTCTGCCGCTCTCAGACGCCGCCGCGGCACACCCGGAAGCCTTCCCCGCGTTCTACATCGGCATCTTGCGGTCGGCTGAGATGAGCGGGCAACTGGACACCGTGCTGCTCCAGCTGTCCGGATACATCGAGCGTGATCTCGAGGCACGCCGCAAGGTCAAGGCCGCCCTCATCTACCCGGCCGTCGTCTTCAGCATGTCGGTCGTGACGGTCATCGTTCTGACCGCCTTCGTGCTGCCGCGATTCGAGAAGTTCTTTGCGTCCCTTCACGCAAAGCTGCCGCTGGCTACGCGCATCTTGCTGAACTTCTCGCACTTCATTACGACCTGGTGGTACGTGATCGTGGGCGTGCTGGTTCTGAGCATCGTCGTCGTGGTCGGTGGCCTCAGAACCCATCAGGGCCGGGTCTTGCGCGACAAGTTGTATCTGAAGACACCGATCATCGGCGATCTCGTTCTGTACTCCGTGCTCGAGCGCTTCTGTCGAATTCTCAGCGCCATGACCGGGGCCGGCGTGCCGATACCGGACGCCCTCGCGGTGACCACCGACGCGACGAACAATGCCGTCTTCAAGTCAGGCCTGGACGACGCTCGCGCCGCCATGCTTCGCGGCGAAGGGCTGGCGACACCGCTCGCCGCCACCGGGCTCTTTCCCGGCGCAGCCAATCAAATGTTCCGGGTAGGCGAGACGACCGGCACGCTGGAGACCCAGATGGAGACGGCCGCCGAGTACTACGAACGTGAACTCGACTACAAGCTCAAGAGCTTCACCAACCTGTTCGAGCCGGCAGTCGTTCTCTTCATGGGACTCGTAGTCGGCTTCGTGGCCATCGCGCTGGTCTCTGCGATGTATGGCATCTACCGCCAGGTGAAGGTCTGAACATGCACCGCAGCCACGCTGGCGGCGACGAGGGCTTCACACTTGTCGAGGTCCTCTTCGCGCTGGCCATCCTCACGGCAGCTGTGAGCGTTCTTGTTGCCGCTCTTGGCACGGCCACCAACTGATCCGACCGCCATCGCAAAGTGGCCTCG